>NZ_JAVDUA010000006.1:0-196793 GCF_031456105.1 Pseudomonas sp. BE134
GCCAGCAGGCGCGCATCACAAGGGTCGGTTTTCGCCCGCTGGCCAATGCTTTCGCGGTAGTGGCTCAGCCGATAAGCATCCACAACGTAAACCCGATGTCCCATTTCATGGGCCAGTTCGACCGTGTCCAAGTGGTAAATGCTGGTGGCTTCCAAAGCAATTGAGCTTTGCGCAGGCAGCGCCTTGAGCCAACGCCCAAGAGTCTCTCGGTCGTTGTTGATGTGTTGAGTGGTTTGCATGTCTTCGCGGTAAGCGACGATTTCGGCCTTGGCCACATCGATACCGATTACCGTTGGCGAGGTAAGGATTGTCATGACGAATCCTCGGAGCTAGGGTTTAAGGGCTTGTCGGGGTTTACCCTTGCGCTGGCTTGCCTCTATCGTCGGTTTTACCGATGAATTCCTTATCGGCGCTTCGGGTAGAAAGGGCGGGACGAGAAGTCTCCCACGGTCCGTACTGGCTAGAGTCGGAATCGAGCTTTTAGTCCCGCCCACCCCTTCAAGTCTAAACATACAAGCGAGCCTGCTCGCGATGGCGGTGCGTCAGTCACCAGTAATGGCAACTGATCCACCGCCATCGCGAGCAGGCTCGCTCCCACAGGGGTGAAGTTATGCAGGTTCCTTGGTGTCGGGTTTGGCCAGCAAGGTATAGATGCACGGCAACACGAACAGGGTGAACAGCGTCCCGATCGACATGCCTGTGGCAATCACCGTCCCGATATCAAACCGGCTGACCGCCCCCGCACCGGTGGCGATGATCAATGGGACCATGCCGAACACCATCGCTGCCGTGGTCATCAGTACAGGACGAAGCCGAATGGCCGCCGCTTCCTCCACCGCCTCGCGGGCCGTCAGGCCCTTTTCCTTGCGGAGCAGGTTGGCAAATTCGACGATCAGAATCCCGTGTTTGCTGATCAGCCCGATCAGCGTCACCAGCCCGACCTGGGTGTAGATGTTCATGCTCGACCAGCCGAGGAACAGCGGGATCAACGCACCGCAAATCGACAGCGGTACGGTCACCAGAATCACCAGCGGGTCGCGAAAGCTTTCAAACTGCGCGGCCAGTACCAGGAAAATGATTGCCAGTGCGAGGGCGAAGGTCACCCACAGCGCACTGCCTTCCTGAACGTATTGCCGTGATGCGCCGGCATAGTCGACGGCGAAGCCCGCCGGGGCTTCCTCCCGGGCGATCTGGCGCACGACATCGAGGGCTTCGCCCATGCTGACCAGCGGCACCCCTGAAAGAATGGCCGAATTGAGTTGCTGGAACTGGTTCAACTGCCGTGGTCGGGCACGGTCGGTCACGGTGATCAGGGTCGATAGGGCCAACAATTCGCCTTGGGTGTTCTTCACGTAATAGTTGTTGAGCCAGTCCGGGTTATCCCGGAACGGGCGTTCAACCTGCGCAATGACCTTGTAACTGCGGCCCTCGATGGTGAAACGGTTGATTTCCGCCTCACCCAGCAAGGTTGCCAGCGTTCCGCCCAGGTCTTGCATCGACACACCCATCTGCGCGGCTTTGGCGCGGTCGATATCGACCACCACTTCCGGTTTGTCGAAGGCCAGGTCGACGTCGACGAAGGCAAACTTGCCGGACTCCATTGCGCGCTTTTTCACCCGGTCCATCACCTGCAGCAGCAACGGGTAATCGTTGGCCGTATTGATGACGAACTGAAACGGCAGACCTTCGCCGGTGCCGGGCAGGGAGGGCAGGTTGAAACCGAAAACCTGCAACCCCGGGATGCTTTCCAGTTTTGCCTGGACTTCGGGGAGTATCTGCATTTGAGTGCGCTCGCGCTGGTTCCACGGCTTGAGCAAGAAGCCGCCGATCCCCGATTGCACGCCGTTGAAACCGTTGATCTGGAACGAAGAGTAATACTCGGGAAACGCCTTGAAGATCGAGATGAACTCGTCGGTGTAGGTGTTCAGGTAGTTGAGGTTGGTCGGTTGCGGGGCGTTGGCCAACATGAAGATGATGCCCTGGTCCTCGTCCGGTGCCAGTTCCGACTTGGTGAACTTGAGCAGCACCGGAATCAGGCACAACACAATGACCGCGAACACCAGCACCACCGGCCGGGTGTTGAGGGTGCCGTGGAGCATGCTCTGATAGCGGCGCTTGAGGCTTTCAAAAATCATGTCCAGGCGATGAGCCAGGCCGCTGGGGTTTTCATCGTGACGCAGCAGCAGCGCGCACATCATCGGTGACAGGGTCAGAGCAACGACCCCGGAGATCACCACCGCCCCGGCCAGCGTCAGGGCAAACTCCTTGAACAACGCCCCCGTCAGCCCCGTCAGGAAGCCAATCGGCGCGTAGACCGCCGCCAGGGTGATGGTCATGGACACCACCGGCATGGCGATTTCCCGGGCGCCTTCGATGGCCGCGTCAAAAGGCGTCTTGCCTTCCTCAATGTGCCGGTGAATGTTTTCCACCACCACGATGGCGTCGTCCACCACCAGGCCGATGGCCAACACCATCGCCAGCAGCGTCAGCAGGTTGATCGAGTACCCCATCATCTGCATGAAAAACATCACGCCGATCATCGACAACGGAATCGTGACCACCGGGATCAACACCGAGCGAAAGGCGCCGAGGAACAGGAACACCACCACAATCACGATCAGCACCGCCTCGAACAGGGTTTTCACCACTTCGTCGATCGAGGCCTGGATGAACAGAGTGGCGTCGTAGGCAATTTCACCTTTGAGGTTGGGCGGCAACTGGGCATCCAGGTCCGGCATGATCTTGCGCACTTCCTTGATCACGTCCAGCGGGTTGGCGGCGGGCGTGGCCTTGATGCCGATGTACACCGAAGGCGTGCCGCCAAAGGAGCTGATGGTGTCGTAGTTTTCCGCGCCCATTTCCACCCGCGCGACATCACGCAACAACACCCGACTGTCGCCATCGATCTTCAGTGGAATCGCCGCAAAGGCCTCGGCGGATTTGAGCTCGGTGTTGGCGTTGATGCTGGTCACCACGTACTCGCCTTTCACCTCGCCGGCGGCGGACAGGAAGTTGTACCGGCGTACTGCGTTGGTCACGTCGCTGGCGCTCAAGCCGAAACCGGCGAGCTTGACCGGGTCCAGCCACAGGCGCATGGCAAACACCTGATTGCCGAGAATCTCGGCTTCGGCCATGCCCGGCAGGGTCGCCAGTTTCGGCTGAATGACCCGTGACAGGTAGTCGGTGATCTGCGGGTTGCTCAGTTCCTTACTGAAGTAACTGATGTACATCAGTGCCGAGGCGTCGGCCGATTCCTTGCTCAGTACCGGGTCTTCGGCGTCCTGAGGCAGTTGGTTCTTCACCTCGTTGGCTTTGGCCAGCAGTTCGGTGAACAAACGGTCGCTGTTGGCGCCGATACGCGCGTAGATCGAGATCACCGAAAAGTTCTGGCGACTGACCGAGGTCATGTAGTCAATACCCTCGGCACTGGCCAGACTCTGCTGCATCGGTTGGGTGATGTAGCCCTGAATGGTTTCGGCGTTGGCCCCGGGGTACGCGGTCGTCACCGTGATCAGGGCGTTCTCCATGACCGGGTATTGGCGCAGCGGCAGTTTGCTCCAGGCCTGAAAGCCCAGCAGCACTATCAACAGGCTGACCACGGTCGCGAGGACCGGGCGGCGGATGAACGGGTCGGTAAAAGCCATGGGGGTTCCTTGATCAGTCCGCGCGCGGCTGACTGTTCTTCTCGGCTAGGGTCTTGTCGTCGCTGATCGCGATGTGAGCACCGTTGTCCAGTTTGATCTGGCCGGCTGTGACCACTTTTTCGCCGTCCTGCACACCTTTGGTAATGATCACCAGGCCTTCACGACGTTCACCGGTTTCAATGAAACGCCGTTCGGCGATCAGGATCGGCTCGCCCTTGTCGTTCTTTTCGACGCTACCGTCTTCGGCTTTTTTCTGCGCGACCACGTAAACCGAATTGCCGTAGAGGGTGTAGGTAATCGCACTTTCCGGTACGACGACGCGCGGCTGCGGGTTGGGCAACAGCACTTGCAGGCTGGCGAACATGCCGGGCAACAGTTTGCCGTCGGGGTTGGCCAGGGTGGCGCGCACCTGCATGTTGCGCGTACTGCTCTCGAGTTTCGGGTTGATCGCGCTGATGGTGCCGGGGAAGGTTTGGGACGGATAGGCCGCGACAATGATTTCAATCGGTTGGCCAATGGCGATTTTCGGCACCGACTGCTCGGGCACGAAGAAGTCGACATAGAGACTGCTGAGGTCTTGCAGGGTGGCAATCATGGTGCCGGTGGCAACATAGTCACCGACGTCCACCTGACGAATACCGATGGTCCCGCTGAACGGCGCCAGGATGCTTTTCTTGCCGAGCGCAGCCCTGAGCTGATTGACCGTGGCCCTGTTCTTTTTCTGCACGGCCGAGAGTCGGTCGAATTCGCCTTTGGAAATAGCCTGGCTGCCGACCAGTTGGCTACCGCGACCGTAATCGAGTTGGGCCAGCCCAAGGTCGGCCAGCGCCGTTTCCAGCAAGGCACTTTCCACGGCGCTGTCGAGCCGCAGGAGCGGTTGACCGGCCTTGACCTTCTGACCTGACTCGAATTGCAAATCGATGACGGTGCCGTCGGTCTCCAGGCTCAGATCCACGCCTTGCAAGGCCTTGAGCGTGCCGACCGTAGGCAGGCGGATTTGCCACGGACGTTCGGTAGCCGTGGCCACAGCAACACTGATTGGCGGTTTTGGCGCAGAGAAACCTTGAATCATCGTGTAGATGGAGAAGGCTTTATAACCGGCCAGGACCAGCACGATCAGCAGAACAACACCCAACATGATCAGCATGCGGCGACGCAGCATATTTCCAGTTCCTTGGAGAAATCAGGTGAGACAGAGAGGCACATTACCCTGAGTGCGCAGGTGATTCCACCTGGCACTTACAGCACTATCCCTGTAGCAGCTGGCGAAGCCTGCGTCCGGCGGCGCAGCCGTCGTAAAACCATGCACCTCGGTGTGTCAGATGCAACCGGGTGTCCGGAACGACGACTGCTGCGCCCGAGCGCGGACCGGCCGACGCAGGCTGCGCCAGCTGCTACACATGACGGTGTTTAGATAAGGTGCAGGTGGTTGTCCCAGAGCCCCGCTGGTAGTTCAAGGGGTTTTGCCACAAGGTTTGTCTGGCGGCAATCGTAGTAGCGGCAGCGACCCTGGCCTGAGGTCACGACAAAACCATCAGCGACGGTGCCGACTCCGGCGCAATCGGGCAGTGGTGCATCCAGGCGCACTTCACCGCTGTTCAGGTCCCAGATAAAAAAGCGGTTGCCCCGGGGGGCGGTCAAAGCCACCAGGCGCAGTTCACTGTGCACCGCGACACTGGCGGTGTAATGGCCCATCGCCTGCAACTGATGCTCGGGCACCGGGAACGCCACGAAGGGCTGACCGGGACGCTTGATCGCCAGCAGCTCCGAAGATTCGTGCGACGGCCCCATGAATTGCTGGCCGGCAACGATGGTGCCATCACTGGCGATCCCCAGATGCCGCACGCTGTTCATCTGCTGGGCGAGGGTTTCCTTGCTCAACAAGGTGCCGTCGCGCTGCATCAGCACCAGGCTTGGCTCCATGGCGTTGAGGTTCATCTCGACCCGGCTTTCGGCCTCCGTGCGAATGCCGCCGTTGGCCACGACCAGGGTTTCACCATCGGGCATCCACGACACCTGATGCGGGCCAATGCCATGGGTGGAAATCTCGCCGCTATGCACCAGCCGCTCACCCTCGAACTTATACACACCGAGCAAGCCGCGGCCGGGGTCGGAGGTATCATTCTCGGTGGCGTACAGCCAATTGCCACTCTTGTGAATCACCGCATGGCCGTAGAAATGCCGGTTCGGTTGCGAGGTCACGGTTTGCAGCAACGCGCCGTCCCGCAGGTCGATCAAGTAGCTCTCGGTGCCCGGACGACGGGCGACGAACAGCGCGATCGGCTGTGTCGGGTGGTTGATGATGTCGTGGCAGCGCTGGCCGACCTGGGTGGCGAACACCCGGGTGCCATCCAGCCGATAGCCGACGGCGTAATGCTTGCCATCGGTATCGTCCCGCGCCGACAGCAGCAACGGGCTTTTGTCCTTTTGCTTGAACAGCGTCCAGCCGCCCAGTGTCACTGCTCCCAGCAGCAAACTACCTAAAGTCAGAGCCTGACGTCGCAGCATGGCACTTGCCCTCATCAGTCACCGTCGTTGGCGTTGAAGCCCAGTTGAATGCCCAGCGCCTTGGCCAGTTCGCCTTCGTGCAGGCGATGGACGACGTTGAGGCTGTCGTAGAGATCGTTGAGTTGCTGGCGACCGGCATCGTCGTTGAGCATTTCGGTCAGCGAGCGCTGGTTGCTTGCGAACAGCTTCAGTGAGGCGGCGTAGGCGGCATCGATCTTGTCGGCCAACGGCTTTTGCTCGCTCGGCAACAGACCGCGCAGCCCTTTGTTGTCGACGCCTTCCCACACCGTTTTGGCGGCGGCAAGGCTAGCCTCCAGGCCTGCCAGGGACGACTGGCTGCGCCATGCATCGGCCTGGAACGGTTGCGGCACACCCTTCGACTGACGGCCCATCGGCGTGCCGAGTTTTTTCTTCAGGCTGTCGAGGGCGGTGACCTGCACGCGCAGCAGATCGGCGATGGCTTCGTGGGAGTCGGCGTAGCGCTGGTTCGGGAACTTGCTCATTTGCGCGAGCATGCCGTCGGTGTTGTTCCAGCTCTGCAGGATCTCTTCGGCCAGTTGTTTCTGGCGCTCGCCAATGGCCTTCAGCAGTGGGCAGTATTTGGCTTTTTGCGCGTCGTTGGCCACGTCTGGCTTGCTGTCGAACAGGATGTATTCATAGGCCGAGAGGCCCTGAACCACAACGCTGGACTTGGCCAGGGCGACGGCATCGATCTGCGGCTGAGCCGTCACCAGTTGCTCGACCTGACGGCCGACCAGGTTTTTCTTGTCCGGCCAGAACTGCACCTGCCACGAACGGTTGCCCTCGGCCAGCGGACCGATCAGCAGCGGTTGCAGCTCGGCCCAGGCTTTCTGCGCGTGCAGGAAGTCGGCGCGGGCGGTGTCGAGGTTTTCCTTGCCTTCGCAATAGGCGAGGGCGCTGACGGCCAATTGGCGGTCGGCTTCAACCCAGCGGGTGTACGTCGGCAGAATCACCGATTTGGCGATGGCGGCCGATGTCACGGCTTGCGGGTCCTGCGGTGAACAGGCGCCCAGTGCGAGTGCGGCAAGGCTGGTGAACAACAATTTGGGACGGAACATGTCGGGCTCCCGATTCTTTATACGTGTTTAAAGAGAATTCAAAAACGCCAGCAACGCAGCGCGCTGCTCGGCATTGAAAGACAAAACCTGCTCACGCGCAGCCTGAGCTTCGCCGCCATGCCAGAGCACGGCTTCGAGCAGATTGCGTGCACGGCCATCATGCAGAAACTGGGTGTGGCCACTGACCGCTTGCGTCAGGCCGATACCCCACAACGGCGGGGTGCGCCAGTCGCGGCCACTGGCCTGGAATTCAGTGCGGTTGTCGGCCAGGCCGTCGCCCATGTCATGCAGCAGCAGATCGCTGTAAGGACGAATCACTTGATTGGCCAGTTCAGGTTCGGCGGCATTGGCAGCGGTGGTGTATTTGGGCGTGTGGCAGGACTGACATCCCGCCTGGAAAAAAAGATTCTTGCCGGCCAGCACTTGCGGCGCACTGACATCGCGGCGGGCCGGTACGGCAAGGTTGCGGCTGTAGAACAGCACCAGACGCAGGATGTTGTCACTGACTTCCGGTTCGCCCTCGGGGCCGTTGCCATTCGGTGCCTGTTTGCAGGCGGTTTGCGCGTCTGTGCAGTCATCGAACGGTCTCAAGCTGGTCGTGAGACCCATATCGCCGGAAAACGCGTGAACATTCTGTTGATTAAGGTTCGGTTGCCCGGCTTTCCAGCCAAATCGGCCGAGGACAGTCTTCTGTTGCACGTCATCCCAGACCCGGTTCGGGCGTCCAGCAATGCTGTTTTTATCCTTCGCCTGCGCCTCGGCATTGGCCAGGATCGCCTCGTCGGGGATCGCTTCGAGCAGGCCCAGGCCAATCATGGGCGGGGCGACACGCGCCGAGAACCGGGTATCGGGGTGCATCGGGCCGTAGCCCAGTTGGGTGATGTTCAAGCTCGGCTTGCGCAGTTCGACTTCGGTGCCGTCCTTGAAACGCACCGGAACGGGCGTGTAATCGACACGCACTTTACCTTCCGGGGTTACGCCGGGCACGGCCATGTCCTGGAACTGGCCACCGTAGACCGGTTCCGGCACTACGCCGAGCTGTTCGATGACCTTGGCATAAGCCGGCGCGTCGGGGATCGACAGGCGCACCAGCATCGACACGGCATTCGGTGCGTCAGGCGCCGGCGGATGGCCGCGTCCGTCCTTGATGTGGCAGCCCTGGCAGGCGTTGGTGTTGAACAGCGGGCCGAGGCCGTCACGAGCGGTGGTGGTCGACGGGGCGATCACCCAGGGGTTGCGGAAGAAACTGTTGCCGACGCTGAAGTCCACGCGCCGTGACGGCGACAGGTTGGCGGAGGGCAGGGAAAACGAGTTCTGATCAGTCTTGCGCACGGTCGCGCTGCCACCGGACCGGGCTTCACCGGGTTCGGATTTGGTAAAACGCGGGGCGTCATCGCAGGCACTCAGGCACAGGGCCAGCAACAGTGCGGACAAGCGAAGAAGCAGCGGGGGCATCAGACATCCTGCAAGACGAGCAAAACAAAGGCGCAAAGTCTAACAGGGCAGGAGAGTTTGAATAAGAGGAATTATCGTTTACTTGATGTGGGGCAGGTGATCGTTCCCACGCTCTGCGTGGGAATGCAGCCCGTGACGCTCCGCGTCACATCAACAGCCGGACGCAGAGCGTCCGTTGAGGCATTCCCACGCAGAGCGTGGGAACGATCGGCGACCCAAAGGTCGCCTTCTTGTTCAGCCAGCGTTGATCAGAATTCGTGATCAGCGTTGTCCGGGTTCAGGTCGCTGATGCCCAGTTTTCCAGCGGCGGCTTCGATCGAACCGGTCTGCTTGACCAGGGATGCGATGGCGTCGCGGACGATCTGGTTGCCAGCGGTGTTGCCGGCAGCGATCAGCTGGTCGTAGTGCTCACCCTTGTTGGCGTGATCGACGATGACCTGCATCTTGGCTTCGGTTGCAGCCAGGTCGGCTTTCAGCGCGGTGTCGGCAGCCGGGTCGGCCTTGGCCACCAGGGACGACAGGCTGGCGCCGGTCATTTTGGTGCCGTCGACGCGGGTGTACTCACCCAGGTACACGTTACGAATGCCTTTGGCATCGTAGAACTGCGAGTTGTGGGTGTTGTCGCTGAAGCAGTCGTGTTCGTCTTCCGGGGAGTTGGCTTCCAGGGAAACCTTCATACGCTCGCCCGCCAGTTCGCCCAGGGACAGACTGCCCATGCCGAACAGCATTTTGCGCAGGCCCGAATCAACCGGTTCGGCTTCCAGGGTGGCGCGGTAGTTGTCGGCCACGTTTGGCTTCCAGTTAGCGACCATTTCTTCCAGGTCGCTGACCAGCAGTTGGGTCACGGCCTTCAGGTAAGCGCGACGACGATCATTGTGACCGCCGGTGGCGCCTTTGCCTTCCAGGTAGTCGGACGCAGGACGGTTGCCGGCGCCAGGGCCGGTGCCGTTCAGGTCCTGGCCCCACAGCAGGAATTCGATGGCGTGGTAGCCGGTGGCGACGTTGGCCTCGGAACCGCCCAGCTCGTTCAGGCTGGCGAGTTTGGCCGGGGTAATGTCTTTCACGTCGATCTTGTCTTCGCCGACCTGAACCTGGGTGTTGGCGATGATGTTGGCCGTGGCACCCGGGTTACCCAGTGCGTGTTCGTAGGATTTGTCGACGTAGTCGATCAGGCCTTCGTCCAGTGGCCAGGCGTTAACCTGACCTTCCCAATCGTCGATGATGGTGTTGCCGAAGCGGAACACTTCGCTCTGCAGGTAAGGAACGCGGGCAGCAATCCAGGCAGCCTTGGCGGCTTTCAGGGTGTCGGCGTTCGGCTTGGCAAGGAAGGCGTCAACGGCGGTTTGCAGGGTCTTCGCGGTGGATTCGGCATCGCTGTAAACGGCGAAGACGATGTCGGCGTAATGCGCGACAACGGCTTTGGCGGCAGCTTCATCGACCTTGCTGACAGCGGCCGGGGCGACAGCAGGTGCCGGTGCAGCAGCGGCAGTGCTGGCGGCCGGAGCAGGCGCAGCGGCGGTCTTGTCTTTGCCTTCGCCGCAACCGGCGAGGGAAATAGCGATGGCCAACAGACTGGCGGTAGCCAGAGGCATACGAATCATGGCGAACATCCTGCTTCAAGAGGGTGGACTGGCGCTTCACGTGCGCAAAACTGCGACATAATGCAAATCTTTCGCATTCTGTGTAAAGGGTTGCAGGTGGAAATATTTCTTATTCACGCAGGCGTTGTGTCGTATATCCGAAAATCGCAGCCTCGTTTCACTCGACAGCTCCTACAGAGTGAAACGAGGCTGCGATTTTCAAAGACCTACAAAATTGCCGCGTTACTACGCTGGGCCTGTTTCAGGTAGGCGCTTAGTTCCCGTGCCGGCAACGGTTTGCTGTAGAAGTAGCCCTGACCTTCGTGGCAGCCTTCGGAGATGATGTAGGCCTCCTGCTCGGCGGTCTCCACGCCTTCGGCAATCACTTGCATGCCCAGGCTCTTGCCCAGCTGAATGATCGCCCGAACGATGGTTGCATCGTCGTCGTCATCGAGCAGGTCTTGTACGAAGCTCTTGTCGATCTTGATCTTGTCCAGCGGCAGGCTTTTCAGATAACTCAGTGACGAATAGCCGGTGCCGAAGTCATCGATGGCGATCAACGCGCCTGAACGACGCAGGCTCAGCAGGTGCTGGGCGGCGGTGCTGATGTCTTCCATCAGGCCGGTTTCGGTGACTTCCAGTTCCAGGCTACGGGGGGGCAAGCGGTACATTTGCAGCAGGTTGTTCACCACTCGCGGCAGCTCGGCGTGGTGCAGCTGCACGGTAGACAGGTTCACCGCCATGCGCAGGTCGGGGAAGCCCTGATCGTGCCAGTCGCGCAATTGCTTGCAGGCCTGATCCAGCACCCACTCACCGATGGCGATGATGGTGCCGTTTTGTTCGGCCAGCGGGATGAACAGATCTGGCGGCACCAGCCCATGCTCGGGATGTTGCCAGCGAATCAACGCCTCGACGCCCACCACCCGGTGATCGCGGTAGCTGATTTGGGGTTGGTAGACGAGGTAGAACTGATCGCGGGTCAGTGCATCGCGCAGGTCCTTCTCCAGTTCGCGACGGCGGCGCATCTCGGTGTCGACACTGGCGATGTAGAACTGATAACGATTGCGCGAGCGGGTTTTGGCCAGGGTCATGGTCTGCTCGGCTTTTTGCAGCAGCTTCTCGGTGCTGTCACCGTCCTCGGGGAACAAGGTGATACCGATGGTCGCGCGCAGACGGATCTCCTGATGATCGAGGGCAAACGCCGCTTCCAGGTCATCGAGAATGTTTTGCGCCAGTTCGGCTGCTTCGTAAGGTTGTTCGATATCGGCCTGGACCAGGGCGAACTGATCGCCGCCAAGGCGGGCGAGGGCGCCGAGCCGGCCACTGTGGGCCCGTAGCCTGTCAGCCAATGCCAGGAGCAATTGGTCGCCGGTCTGATAGCTGAACTGTTCGTTGATGCCTTTGAAGTCGTCCAGGCCCACCACCAGCACCGCGACCCGGCGTTGCAATTTGCCGGCGTCGACCAGGATCTTGTCCAGTTGTTGTTGCAATTGCTGGCGGTTCGGCAAGCCGGTCAGGAAGTCGTACTGAGCCATGCGCAACAGGCTGTTTTCCGCTTCGTGACGCAGGTGGGTGTTGCGTTCGATGGATTCGAGCAACTGGTTGGCGGTGTTGATCCAGATGCCCAGTTCGTTCTTTTCGTGGCCCTTGAGCAGCGGGATTTTGTGTTCGCTGGGGCGATCCGGGTTGATTTCGGTCAGGTGCTGGATAATCCGCGACAACGGTTTGGTCAGCAGCCAGTGATACACCAGATACAGCACCAGGCCCATGGCCAGGGCGCGCAATACGCCGGAGATGAAGATGATGACCGAGCTGACAATGAACCCTTGCCCGTAGGTGGCGGTGTCGAGGGTGATGCTCAGGTCGCCGTAATATTCACTGTAAGGGCCGCGACCGACCAGTTGAGTGGTAAAGGTGCGTTCCTTGCCGAGGATCAGGTCGGTCAGCCAGCGGCTGTCGGAATGCTGCAGCTCGCGGGATTTTTGCGCGAGCATGGCTTCGCTGGGATGGCCGATGGAGGCCTGGCGCACGGCGTCGTCCTGGAACAGGCCTTCGATCACTTGCATGCCCATTTCCCGGTCGAGGCTGTAGACAGCCTGGGTCGAGGGGTCGCGGAACATGTCGAGGATACGTTCGGCATCGTTGGCTACGGCCTGGCGCGTCTTATAGGCGTCGAAAACGATTTGCGCGCAGCTCAAGACCACGCCAACGATCAATGCCGACAGGAGGACGACCCGAAGCAACTTCACCGACAAGCTGTTCTTGAGTTCCAGCTTCAAAGGGGGATTCCTTGTTCCGTGCGGGTAGCATCAAGTTGCCATGAGTATTGGCAATCCCGTGATGGCAGTCAAAGGGACAATCCATCACAGGAGGTTTTGCCTGTGGGCTTGGCCGATATGCTGTTGTCTGGGGTATTTGTCCTATTAGTACTGTGTCGGTTGTGGGGGCCTTCAACTTGAGGGGCGGGAGATAATTTTTCCTACGGGGTTGATGGTAGTCGGCTATGGCGTGGGGGCAAGGGGTCAAGTCTGGTTCTATTGTCAGAAATTGACCTGTTTTTACGGATGTATGTACGCCGTTTGTACTGTGGGAGCTGGCTTGTCGAGGGCCTGAATTCTGTGTAAACCGCTCCCACAAAGTCTGCACGGAACCTGTGGGAGCGAGCCTGCTGGCGATGCTTTTAATGCTTGAACATCACATGCCGAATGACGGTGTAGTCCTCCAGCCCGTACATCGACATATCCTTGCCGTAGCCGGACAATTTCTGACCGCCATGCGGCATTTCGCTGACGAGCATGAAGTGCGTATTCACCCAGGTGCAGCCGTACTGCAAGCGGGCAGACAAGCGATGCGCGCGACCGACATCCGAGGTCCAGACCGACGACGCCAGGCCGTAGTCCGAATCGTTGGCCCAGCCCAGCACCTGTGCTTCATCCGTGAATTTAGTCACCGACACCACCGGCCCGAACACCTCGCGGCGAACGATTTCGTCATCTTGCTGAGCGTCGGCCAATACGGTCGGTTCGAAGAAGTAACCGTTGCCGTCCACGGCTTTGCCACCGGTGATCAAGCGAATGTGCGGTTGCGCGATGGCGCGCTCGACAAACCCGGCCACCCGGTCGCGGTGTTGCGCGGTGATCAGCGGCCCCAGTTCGGTCGACGGATCATCCTGCACACCGTACTTGATGCTGCTGACCGCCTCGCCGAGCTTCTCGACGAACTTTTCGTAGATGCCGGCCTGCGCATAGATACGGCACGCGGCGGTGCAGTCCTGGCCGGCGTTGTAGAAGCCGAAGGTACGGATGCCTTCCACGGCAGCGTCGATGTCGGCGTCGTCGAAGATGATCACCGGGGCTTTGCCGCCCAGTTCCATGTGCATGCGCTTGACGCTGTCGGCGGTGCTGGAAATGATGTTGGAGCCGGTGGCAATGGAGCCTGTCAGCGACACCATGCGTACTTTCGGGTGTGTGACCAATGGGCTGCCGACGCTAGGGCCACGGCCAAACACCAGGTTGAGTACGCCGGCCGGGAAAATCTCCGACGCCAGTTCGGCCAGGCGCAGGGCGGTCAGCGGGGTTTGTTCCGACGGCTTGAGCACCACGGTATTACCGGCGGCCAGGGCGGGGGCGATTTTCCAGGCGACCATCATCAGCGGGTAGTTCCACGGCGCGATGGAGGCGATCACGCCCACCGGGTCGCGGCGGATCATCGAGGTGTGGCCCGGCAGGTACTCACCGCCCGCCGAACCGCTCATGCAACGGCTGGCGCCGGCGAAGAAACGGAACACGTCGGCAATCGCCGGGATCTCGTCGTTCAGCGCGGCGCTGTAGGGTTTACCGCAGTTGTCCGATTCCAGTTTGGCCAACTCTTCGCCGTGGGCTTCGATGGCGTCGGCGAGTTTGAGCAGCAGCAGCGAGCGCTCTTTTGGCGGGGTGTGCGACCAGCTGTCGAAAGCGGCATCGGCGGCGCGCACCGCGGCATCGACCTGCGCTTCGCTGGCTTCATTGATTTCGACCAGCACGCGACCGAGGGCCGGGTTGAACACAGGTTGGGCGGGGCCTTCGCCGTCGATCAGTTGGCCGTTGATCAAGAGTTTGGTTTGCATGGCATTGTCCTCTTCAAATCTGTTCTTGTTTTGAAACTGGCCCCTGTGGGAGCGTGCCTGCTCGCGAAAGCGGTTTAACATTCAACATTGATGCTGGCTGACACACCGCTTTCGCGAGCAGGCTCGCTCCCACAGGGGTAGTCGTTGTCCGTGAGTTAGTTATTTCCCGCCACTGCCCGCCACACTCTCGCCACCCCGGGTCAGGTAATAGGCGCCGAGGATCGGCAGCATGGTCACGATCATTACCAGCATCGCGACGACGTTGGTCACCGGCACGTCCCGTGGGCGACTGAGCTGGTTGAGAAGCCACAGCGGCAAGGTACGTTCATGGCCGGCGGTGAAGGTGGTGACGATGATTTCGTCGAACGACAGGGCAAACGCGAGCATACCGCCGGCCAGCAGTGCCGAGCCGAGGTTCGGCAGGACGATGTAGCGGAAGGTCTGCCAGCCATCGGCGCCGAGGTCCATGGACGCTTCGATCAAACTGTGCGAAGTGCGACGCAAACGGGCGATGACGTTGTTGTAGACGATCACCACGCAGAAGGTCGCGTGACCGACGATGATGGTGAACATCCCCGGCTCGATCCCCAGCGTCTTGAACGTCGCCAGCAACGCGATCCCGGTAATGATCCCCGGCAAGGCAATTGGCAGGATCAGCATCAGCGAGATGCCTTGCTTGCCGAAGAAGTCCCGACGATACAACGCCGCGGAAGCGAGCGTGCCAAGGACCATGGCGATCAAGGTCGCGACGGAGGCGATCTGCAGCGAGAGCTTGATCGCTTCCAGCACGTCCGGCCGTGAGAACGCCACGCCAATCCACTTCAGGGTGAACCCCTTGGGCGGAAAACTGAACGCCGCGTCTTCGGTGTTGAAGGCGTAGAGGAAGATGATCAGGATCGGGAAGTGCAGAAACACCAACCCGCCCCAGGCTGCGATTTTCAGACCCCATGAAGCCTTGTCAGAGTGCATCGAAGGCCCCCAGTCGTTTGACGATAGTCAGGTAAATGGCGATCAACACAATCGGCACCAGCGTGAAGGCTGCGGCCATCGGCATGTTGCCGATCGCACCTTGCTGGGCGTACACCATGCTGCCAACGAAGTAGCCCGGCGGGCCCACCAGTTGCGGCACGATGAAGTCGCCTAGTGTCAGGGAGAAGGTGAAGATCGAACCCGCCGCGATGCCCGGAATCGACAGCGGCAGAATCACTTGCATGAACGTCTGGCGCGGCTTGGCGCCGAGGTCGGCCGAGGCTTGCAACAAGGACGGCGGCAGACGTTCCAGCGATGCCTGGATTGGCAGGATCATGAACGGCAGCCAGATGTAGACGAACACCATGAAGCGGCCCAGATGCGAAGTCGACAAGGTGCTGCCGCCCACGCCGGGAATGCCCAACACGAACTGCAACACCGGCTCCAGTCCCAAGTGCTGGACGAACCACTGCGCGACGCCGCCCTTGGCCAGCAGCAAGGTCCAGGCATACGCCTTGACGATGTAACTGGCCCACATCGGCATCATCACCGCGATGTAGAAAAACGCTTTGGTCTTGCCGGTGGTATAGCGCGCCATGTAGTAGGCAATCGGGAACGCGACGATGGCACTGGCGATGGACACGACCACGGCCATGCTCAAGGTGCGCAGGATGATGTCGAAGTTCGATGGCTGGAACAGCGCAGCAAAGTTGGCCAAGGTCAGGTCAGGCGTGACCGCCATGGTGAAGTCATCGAAGGTGTAGAAACCTTGCCACAGCAGCACCAGCAACGAGCCGAGATAAATCGCGCCGAACCACAGCATTGGCGGCACCAGCAGCATCGACAGGTACAGGTTCGGCCGGCGGTACAGCAGGTTGGAAAACCTGCGCAACGGCGAACCGCTGGACGGGGTTTGAGGGATAGCCACGGTGTTCATTTCACACCCCGCCGGCAACGGTGTCGTGCAGTGGGATCATCGCTTCCCGTGCCCAGCGCGCGCTGATGCGTTGCCCGGTCTGGTGCCGGGCGCTGACATCCAGCCATTGATTGTTGGCCTGGCTGATGTTCAGGGTCTGGCCGTTTTCCAGTTTCATCTCGTAGCGTGTGGCGCTGCCCTGGTACTGAATGTCGTGCAGCAAACCGCTGACTTCAATCTCGTGGCTGGCCAGAGGGCCTTCGGCGAAACGCACGTGTTCCGGGCGAATCGAAAACGGCTGCGGATTGCCGCTCAACTGCTTCGCCAGATCGCCGCGAATCACATTGGAGGTGCCGACGAACTCCGCGACAAAGGTCGTCGCCGGTTTCATGTAGAGATTGCGCGGCGTGTCGACCTGCTCGATGCGTCCCTTGTTGAACACGGCCACGCGGTCAGACATCGACAGCGCTTCGGTCTGGTCGTGGGTGACGAAGATGAAGGTGATGCCGAGCTGGCGTTGCAGTTTTTTCAGCTCGCTTTGCATCTGTTCGCGCAGCTTCAAATCGAGGGCACCCAACGGCTCGTCGAGCAGCAGCACACGCGGGCGATTGACCAAGGCGCGGGCCAGAGCCACACGCTGGCGCTGACCGCCAGACAATTGCACCGGTTTGCGCTCGCCGTAGCCGCCGAGGGCGACCATGTCTAGGGCTTCTTCGGCGCGTTTCTGGCGCTCGGTTTTACCGACGCCTTTGACTTTCAATCCGTAGGCGACATTGTCGAGTACGTTCATGTGCGGGAACAGGGCGTAATCCTGAAACACGGTGTTGACGTCGCGCTCATACGGCGGCAGCCCGGCGGCTTCTTCGCCATGAATGCGGATCGAGCCTGCGCTCGGTTGTTCGAAACCGGCGATCAGGCGCAAACAGGTGGTTTTACCCGAGCCGGAAGGGCCCAGCATGGAGAAAAACTCGCCGTCCTGGATATCGATAGAAACCCGGTCTACGGCTTTCACTTCGCCGAACAGACGGGAAACGTTGGTGAACTGGACTGCAAGCGTCATGGTACGGTGCTCCAAAAAGACGAGGGCCGTCACAGCGGCGGCCCTGCCTGGACTTCTGAATTCTTCAGTGATGATCGTTCCCACGCTCTGCGTGGGAATGCCGCCGGTGACGCTCTGCGTCACTTCTGCGCGAATGGACGCGGAGCGTCCAGTGATGCATTCCCACGCAGAGCGTGGGAACGATCAACCGAGTGAGGGCTTATCTGCCGCCCATAATCGCAATGTAGTCCTGTGTCCAGCGGCTGTACGGCACGAACTTGCCGCCTTCAGCTTGTGGGGTTTTCCAGAAGGCGATCTTTTCGAACTGGTCGAAACCGTTGGTCTTGCAGCCTTCAGCGCCGAGCAGCTCACTGCCGGTGCACGCCGCTGGCACTGCTGGCAACGAACCAAACCAGGCCGCCACATCCCCCTGGACTTTCGGTTGCAGCGACCAGTCCATCCACTTGTACGCGCAGTTCGGGTGCTTGGCCTCGGCGTGCAACATGGTGGTGTCGGCCCAACCGGTGGCGCCTTCTTTTGGAACGGTCGAAGCAATCGGCTGCTTCTCGTTCATCAGGCCGTTGACCTGATACGGCCAGGCACCGGACGCGACCACGCCTTCGTTTTTGAAGTCGCTCATCTGCACGGTGGTGTCATGCCAGTAGCGGTGGATCAACGGCTGCTGGGCTCGAAGCAGATCGAGTACGGCTTTGTACTGCGCTTCCGTGAGTTGGTACGGGTCTTTGATGCCCAGTTCAGGCTGGGTGGCTTTCAGGTACAGCGCCGCGTCGGCGATATAGATCGGGCCGTCATACGCCTGCACGCGTCCCTTGTTCGGCTTGCCGTCGGGCAGGTTTTGCGCATTGAACACCACGCCCCAGCTGGTCGGCGCGGTCTTGAACACGTTGGTGTTGTACATCAACACGTTCGGACCCCACTGATAGGGGGTGCCGTAGGTCTGGTTGTTGACCACGTACCAAGGCGCATCTTTCAGGCGCGGATCGAGGTTCTTCCAGTTCGGGATCAACGCGGTGTTGATCGGTTGCACACGCTTGCCGGCGATCA
Organism: Pseudomonas sp. BE134; assembly: GCF_031456105.1. Taxonomy (NCBI): domain Bacteria; kingdom Pseudomonadati; phylum Pseudomonadota; class Gammaproteobacteria; order Pseudomonadales; family Pseudomonadaceae; genus Pseudomonas; species Pseudomonas sp. BE134. The sequence goes on from NZ_JAVDUA010000006.1 coordinate 18,361, forward strand.
ACCGCAGCGAGGCGTCGCCGGATGCAGTCACCAGGTCGTAACCACCCTTGGCCATCAAGCTGACCATCTCGTCGGAAGTGGCGGCGGTCTTGACGTTCACCTTGCAGCCGGTTTCCTTCTCGAAACCGGTGACCCAGTCGTAGGCCTTGTCGCTTTCGCCACGTTCGATGTAACCCGGCCAAGCCACAATATCCAGCTGACCTTCGCCGGCGCCGACTGCTTTCAGCGGTTCGGCGGCCTGGATGCTGGCACTCGCCAGCAGCGCGGTAGTGATTGCACTGAGCAGTGCGGTCTTGTGCACGAACATGGGACACACCTCTTTGTTTTTTAGGTTTTTGTTAAGAGTAGCTGCAAGCGGCAAGCTTCAAGCTGCAAGACACAGCGATCTGCTTTTGGCTTGCAACTTGAAGCTTGCCGCTCAAAGCTCCCGGCTGTGCCGGGCCATGATGTGTCGCACCACGCTGTAGTCCTGCAGCGAATCGCTGGATAAGTCTTTGCCGTAGCCCGATCGCTTCAGGCCGCCGTGGGGCATTTCGCTGACCAGCATGAAATGGCTGTTGATCCAGGTGCAGCCGTACTGCAAGCGCGCCGCGACCTGCATCGCCTTGTCCAGATTCTGGGTCCAGACCGACGAGGCAAGGCCGTATTCGGAATCATTGGCCCAGTCCACCGCCTGTTCGAGTCCATCAAAACAGGTCACGGTGACCACCGGCCCGAACACTTCGCGCTGGACGATCTCATCGGTCTGCTTGCAACCGGCCAGCAACGTTGGCTGGTAATAGAAGCCGGCACCGGAATGCACCGCCGCACCGGTCACGCGTTCGATGTGCGGCTGACCGAGGGCGCGCTCGACGAAACTGGCCACTCGGTCGCGTTGGCGGGTGCTGATCAGCGGCCCGATTTCGTTGTCGGCATCGCGTTTGCCGGCGAAGCGCAGGCTGCTGACCGCCGCGCCGAGTTCGGCCACCAAACGGTCATGAATTCCGGCCTGTGCATAAATCCGGCACGCTGCCGTGCAATCCTGGCCGGCGTTGTAATAACCGTAAGTGCGCACGCCTTCGACCACCGCTTGAATGTCCGCATCGTTGCACACGATCACCGGGGCTTTGCCGCCCAGTTCGAGGTGGGTGCGTTTCAATGTTTTGGCGGCGGCCTGGAGGATTTTTTGCCCGGTGACGATATCCCCCGTCAACGACACCATGCGCACTTTAGGATGACTGACCAAATGGCTGCCAACGCCTTCACCGCCGCCGCAGACGATGTTGATCACGCCGCGTGGAAGGATCTCGGCCAGCGCAGGCGCCAGGGCCAGGATCGACAGCGGCGTGTGTTCGGAGGGCTTGAACACCAGCGTGTTGCCGGCGGCGAGGGCCGGGGCGATTTTCCACGCGGCCATCATGATCGGGTAATTCCACGGCGCGATTGATGCGACGACCCCGATAGGGTCGCGGCGCACCATGCTGGTGTAGCCCGGCAGGTACTCGCCGCTGAGCTGGCCCGTCTGGCAGCGCACGGCCCCAGCGAAGAAACGGAACACATCAACCGTGGCGCTCAAATCGTCCTGGCGGGCCAGGTGCAGCGGTTTGCCACAGTTCAGCGATTCGAGGCGGGCGAGGAGGTCGGCTTGTTTTTCGATGGCGTTGGCAATGTCCAGCAGCAGGTTTGAACGTTGCTGCGGCGTGGTCCGTGACCAACCGGCGAAGGCGTGGTGGGCGGCGAGGATGGCGGCTTCAACTTGCTCGGTGCTGGCTTCGGCGATGTGCGTCAGCACTTCCCCGGTGGCGGGGTTGAGGATCGGTTCGACAAAACCTTGGCCTGGGACCAACTCACCATCGATCAACAACGCGGTAAACAACGGGGTCTGCGCGCCAGCCATTTTTCGGGTTCTCTTTTCTTGTGTGGCCATGCTGCTCCCTGTGACTGGGGCCCGGCCGTCTTATATAGATGCATCAAGACTAGTGCTCGGGCCCGAGGTCGACAAATTCTAAATACTGAAGGCTGCGTTCGATTAAATAGATGGCTTTCGCCCGCCGTGGGGTTGCTCGCGGGCGACAGTCAGGAACGGGTCTACCAACGCCGGCCGCGCGGTGCCTCGGCGCCAGGCCAGGCCGACGTCGAGGGTCTGGCTCAGGTCGGCAATGGGCCGTGCTTCGATAATGTCGCCCTCCAGTGACCACGGGCGATACGTCATGTCGGGCTGGATCGACACGCCCAAACCTGCGGCCACCAGGCTTCGCACCGCCTCGGTCGAAGCTGTCCTGAGGGTGATGCGTGGTTGCAGCGATGCGGCGGACCACATGCGCTGAGCGTTGCGGTCCATTTCATCGACGTTCAGTTGAATCAGCGGTTCCCGCGCCACGTCGGCGAGATTGATGCTGTCGTGTTCCAGCAGAGGATGCTGGGCCGGCAGCCATAGGCGATGAGGGGAATGCGTCAGGACTTCGGTTTGCAGGGCGTGACGGTCTTCGAGGTTGGACAGGATCAGCACGCCGACATCGATCTCGCCGCTGACCAGCAAATGCTCGATGTAGGGGCGTTCATCCTCCATTACCCGAATCTCGACATTGGGATAGGCGCGCTGGAAACGGGTGAGCAAATCCGCGAGGTAATAACCGGCAACGAGGCTGGTCACACCGATGATCAACTGGCCGGCCACCTGATCGGTGCTCTGTTGCAGGCTGCGCTTGGCGTTGTCTACGGTGGCCAGGATCAAGTGTGCCTGGCGCAGGAATTGATGCCCGTGGTGGGTCAGCGTCATGCCCTTGGCGTGACGGTTGAACAGGCCGACGCCGATTTCCTGCTCCAGTTGCTGGATCGCCAGGGTCAGGGTCGATTGCGAAATAAACGCGGTTTGCGCGGCGGCGGAAATCGAGCCGGTCTCGGCCACGGCGATGAAATGACGAATCTGACGCAAGGTCATCATGTGGAAAATACCCGGTGGGCGGTTTTTATAGATTCACTTGAGTGTATATCGTTTTAATCGATGGGCTCCTGGGCGTTACAAGAGGTGAGCAACATCTGGAAGCACTCTCGCTGGAAGGGACAGGGCACTTTCGATCTAGGCTGGTGGCCTTAGTGTCCGGACATCCCTTTCCTGGAGGCAGAAAAAATGAATACCCGTGGATTGCTCGATCAATTGCTCAAGTCCGGTCAGGATCTGTTGCAGAACAAGGCCGGTAATCATCAGAACAAGGCGTCCAGCGGTGGCTCGGGTGGCCTCGGAAGTTTGCTCTCGGGTGCGAGCGGCGGTGCGATAGCGGCAGGCGCCATGGGCTTGTTGCTCGGCAGCAAAAAGGCCCGCAGCGTCGGCGGCAAAGTCGCCGTCTACGGCGGCCTTGCGGCATTGGGAGTGGTCGCCTACAAAGCCTTTGGCAATTGGCAGGCACAGCAGGGCACCGCGCCTAAGACTGAGCCGCAAACCCTCGACCGCTTGCCTGCGGCGCAAGTTGAACAGCACAGCCAGGCGATTCTCAAGGCGCTGGTCGCCGCAGCGAAAGCCGACGGCCACGTGGATGAACGCGAGCGTGCATTGATAGAAGGCGAATTCATCAAATTCGACAATGATCAGCAATTGCAGGGGTGGCTACATGCTGAACTCAGCAAACCACTGGACCCGGCGGAAGTTGCCCGCGCCGCCAGCACGCCGGAAATGGCCGCCGAAATGTACATCGCCAGCGTGATAGTGGTGGATGAGCAGAACTTCATGGAAAAGTCCTACCTCGATGAATTGGCGCGGCAGTTGAGGCTGGAGCCTGGGTTGAAGGCCGAGTTGGAGAAGCAGGTGCGTCAGGCTTCCATGTAGACCTATCCAGAGCCAATCAATGTGGGAACGAGCCTGCTCGCGATGGCGGTTTAACATTCAACATCATGTCGACTGACTCACCGCTTTCGCGCGCAGGCTCGCTCCCACTTGGGGTTGGTGTACTGGCTAACAGGTGATGTCACCACTTATCGGAATAACGTGACTACTGTCAGATCTGACAGTAGTCAGTTTCATTTCTCAAGCATCCAATGGCTCTGTCTATTACAGGCAGGAGCCATCACCGTGACAACGAAATCATCGCCCAATATCAGCAAAGACAGATTGACTGACCCCCGCGCCGTTCCGCAAAAGTCTTCACAGATAGGAGTCAGCACCGCAGGCGCTGAAATCCCGGTGGGTGCCGGGCCAATCACTGTCATCTTGAGACTTAAGGGTGACCTTGCGTTTGTCCTGAATAACCGAGAGAGCTCGGTCACCGTCATTGATGTCAAATCGGCAAAGCCAATCAAGACTATTGAAGTCGGCGCTGGCCCGAGAGGTGCCAGCGCCAGTCCAAATGGACGTGATGTTGTTGTTTGTCATGGCGCAACGGCTTCGGTCATCGATTGCAATAGCCTTGAAGTCAGGGCCGTTATTGAGGGCGTTTCAACCACGGCGAATACACCTTTTAGTCCGGATGGAAAATACGTTTATTTCTGTGCTAACGGAGCTCCGCAAGTCATTATTGTTGATGCGGAAAGTTTGGAAGTGGTTGATGGAATTACTATAGAAGGTCCTACTGATGTATTTTCAATTGTTATTAACCCGTACAGGCCTTTGGCGTACATCAGTAATACCGAGCTTGGTGAGGTCTTGATTTTCGATACGCAGACTATGGCATTAACCAAGAAGATTAAAGTTGGTGAAGGGCCTACTGGTCTTGCCATTTCTTCGGATGGCAAGCTTCTGGCGGGGTGCAATTTTCTTGATGATACGATTTCATTCATTAATCTCAATGATGACGCGATAGTCGCAACAGTGGGCGTTGGACCTAATCCGATTGCAGCGGTATTCAGTCCGGATGGGCGCCTTGCCTACATCGCCAATGGTGGGGGAGATACGGTGTCGGTTATTGATACTGAAAACTTTCAGTACGTTGAGGACTTGTCTGTTGGGCAAAATCCGTTCGATGTGGCGATCAATCCTGAGGGCACACGGGTATATGCAGCTAATGTTGGCTCTGACTCGGTTTCAGTCCTTAATACAGGCCCTTCAGAAGTTGTCGAAGACTTTGAATCTGTCGAGGCTGCGCAAATCGGAGAAGTAGGAGAAATAATGTTGACCGATATCTTCAAGGTGACACTGCTTGAAGTATCAGATCCGGAGCAATATCTGGCGATTTCCAATGCCGAGTGGGGTCGTGAGTGGGTAAGCGGGAATGCGCTTAATAATTATGACGCTCACACTGACAAGATGATGGCGTACTCTTTGGAGTTGAATGAAGGTACTGCAAGCACAATCAGATTTTGGATGGCTAACGGCAATAACACATCGCTGATCCCCTATCTGGATGTATGGTTTATGGGTGGACCGGACAATGTGCTTGATGCCCGGCATTTTTCATGGCCGCCGGATACCGCTTTCGAAATGCAGGTTGATTCTGGTGCCCTTCAAGGTATCCAGAGCATAAAAATCAGGACGAATGGACAGTTTGTCATTGATCAGATTGAAGTCGTGCGGGAATGATGGGCTAAAGATCAAAGGTTGTCGGGGGCGGTCAGCGACACCGCGTGATCGTTATTCGCGAGCAGGCTCGCTCCCACAATGATTGACCCAGACCCTTTTCCGCCAGGATGAGAATCGAAGCACACTGTCTTATAGATGAAACACTGCCCTCGGCTATACTCCCCGGCATTTGAGCCCCCCGAGGACAGACTGTGAAGAATTGGACGTTGCGCCAACGCATTTTGGCGAGTTTTGCAGTAATCATCGCCATCATGCTGTTGATGGTGGTCGTCTCGTATTCACGGTTGTTGAAGATCGAGTCCAGCGAAGCCAGTGTTCGCGAAGATGCGCTTCCCGGGTTGTATTACAGTTCGATGGTCCGCAGTGCCTGGTCCGAAAGTTATCTACGAATGCTCGGCATGCTTGGTCTGGAGCAAGGGCAGGACCTCAGCGCTGAGGAGGCTTCGGACTTCAAGGGCTACGCCTCGCGTCTGCAAGAGCAAATGGAGCTGTATCGCGAGACGGTCACAACCGATGAAGACAAAGTCGAGTACGCCGCGTTCGAAAAACTTCATGAGGATTACCACCGGACGCTGTCAGCCGTGATCGAGCTGTACAAACGCAACCAGGGTGCCGAAGCGATCAAGATGTTCAATGAAGAGCTGACCCCGACCTGGACGGCGGGCCGGACGAAACTCACGGACATTTTGCGCCACAACAAAGGCGTGGCAGACCGAGACGTCGCAGCCATCGATGACGCCGTCGTCACCGCCAAAATAGTCATGGGCATTTCCTTGCTGATCGCCGTACTGGCGGCCGCGCTCTGCGGCCTGTTGTTGATGCGCGCGATCATGGCGCCGATGAACCGTATCGTGAAAATCCTCGAAATCATGCGCACCGGTGACCTCAGCGGTCGTTTGAACCTGGAGCGCAAGGATGAATTTGGCGCGGTGGAAACCGGCTTCAACGACATGATGACCGAGCTGACCTCCCTGGTATCACAGGCCCAGCGCTCGTCGGTGCAGGTCACCACCTCGGTCACCGAGATCGCTGCCACGTCCAAGCAACAACAAGCCACCGCCACAGAAACTGCCGCCACCACCACTGAAATCGGCGCGACGTCCCGGGAAATTGCCGCGACTTCCCGTGATCTGGTGCGCACCATGACCGAAGTGTCCACCGCCGCCGATCAGGCCTCGGTGGCCGCTGGCTCTGGACAGCAAGGCCTGGCCCGCATGGAAGAAACCATGCACTCGGTCATGGGCGCGGCCGATCTGGTCAACGCCAAACTGGCGATCCTCAACGAGAAGGCCGGCAACATCAATCAGGTCGTGGTGACCATCGTCAAAGTCGCCGACCAGACCAACCTGCTGTCGTTGAACGCCGCCATCGAAGCCGAGAAGGCCGGTGAATACGGGCGCGGGTTTGCCGTGGTGGCCACTGAAGTGCGACGTCTGGCGGATCAGACCGCCGTGGCCACTTACGACATCGAGCAAATGGTGCGCGAGATTCAGTCGGCGGTGTCGGCGGGGGTCATGGGCATGGACAAGTTCTCCGAAGAAGTGCGCCGTGGCATGTCCGAAGTGCAGCAAGTTGGCGAGCAGCTGTCGCAGATCATCCACCAGGTTCAGGCACTGGCGCCGCGGGTGTTGATGGTCAACGAAGGCATGCAGGCACAAGCCACCGGGGCCGAACAGATCAACCACGCACTGGTGCAATTGGGCGATGCCAGCAGCCAGACCGTCGAGTCGTTGCGCCAGGCCAGCTTCGCCATCGATGAGCTGAGCCAGGTGGCCGTCGGGCTGCGCAGCGGCGTTTCGCGATTCAAAGTCTGATGAACGAACTCGCGGCCAAGCGCGGTACCGGGGTGCCGGTCAAACAATCATTGTTTCTGGTTTTTCGCATCGGCAGCGAACGCTTTGCCTTGCAGGCTATCGAGGTGGCGGAAGTGCTGCCGCGCCTGCCGCTGAAGCCGATTGCCAAAGCGCCGCACTGGGTCACCGGGGTATTTGCTTATCGTGGCGCGGTGGTGCCGGTGATCGATCTCAGTGCGCTGACCTTCGGCCAACCGGCGCAGGCCCGCACCAGCACGCGGCTGGTGCTGGTCAACTACTGTCCGGATGAGACGACCCCAACCCAAAGGCTAGGGCTGATTCTGGAGCAGGCGACGGATACGTTGCGCTGCAACCCGGCGGAGTTTCAGCCGTACGGCCTCGACAATCGTCAGGCGCCGTACCTGGGGCCGGTGCGCGAAGATGCACAGGGGCTGCTGCAATGGGTGCGGGTCGCCGATTTGCTCGATGAGCACGTTCGCGCGCTGTTGTTCCCGTCGCCACCCTTCGATCCGACGCTGCTTGAGGAGCAGGCATGAGCAGCGATCAACGGTTTTTCGATTTCCTCAAGGAGCGCATCGGTCTCGACGTAACGTCGGTAGGACCGGCGATCATCGAGCGCGCCGTGCGCCAGCGCAGCCTCGCGTCCAACTCGCTGACGGCCGATGAGTATTGGCACACGCTGCAACGTTCGCAGGATGAGCAGCAGGCGCTGATTGAAGCGGTGATCGTGCCCGAGACCTGGTTTTTCCGGTACCCGGAGTCGTTCGCTACCTTGGCGAAACTGGCCACCAAACGACTGGCCGAGATCAATAACATGCGCGCGCTGCGGATTCTCAGCCTGCCGTGTTCAACCGGTGAAGAACCGTACTCCATCGCCATGGCCTTGCTTGATGCCGGGCTCAAGCCACATCAATTCAAAGTGGACGGCATGGACGTCAGCCCGCTGTCGGTGGAAAAAGCCCGGCGTGCGCTGTACGGCAAAAACTCGTTTCGCGGTCAAGACATCGCCTATCGTGAGCGGCACTTCAGCGCTGAAGGCGAAGCCTTTCGCCTCAGTGGTCGCGTGCTTGAACAGGTGCGTTTGCAAGTTGGCAACCTGCTGGATCCGGCGTTACTGGCCAGCGAGCCACCGTACGATTTTGTGTTCTGCCGCAATCTGCTGATCTATTTCGATCAACCGACCCAGCAGCAGGTATTCGAAGTGCTCAAGCGCCTGACCCATGCCGAAGGCGTGTTGTTTATCGGCCCGGCCGAGGGCGGTTTATTGGGGCGTTTTGGCATGCGCTCGATTGGCATTGCGCAGTCGTTTGCGTTCAGCCGTCGGAGTGTCCCGGAGCCAGAACCGTTTCCCGTGTTCGTGCCGGCCCCGCTGCCGATGCGCCAACCAGCGCGCAGTGCGCCACCGCCCCCCGTGCGCCTTCGTCCGTTCGCTACCGTCACGCCGCCACCCCCGACGGCAAAAGGCTCGGACGCCGCCGCATTGCTGGCGAACATCGCTGTGCTGGCCAACGAAGGCAAAAGTGTTGAAGCCCGCGCCGCGTGCGAACAGTATTTGCGCAGCCACGAACCGGTCGCCCAGGTGTTTTATTGGTTGGGATTGCTCAGCGATGTCAGCTCAAACGCCTTCGAAGCCCAAGGTTTTTATCGCAAGGCGTTGTACCTTGAACCGCAACATCCTGACGCGTTGATGCACCTGGCAGCCTTGCTGCAATCCCGGGGCGATGCGGCGGGTGCCAGACGATTGCAGGACCGCGCCGCCCGCAGCGAGCGCGCTGACAGTGAGCGTAAACGATGAGCGCCTCCGACAGCTTTAGCGTCACCCACGAAGATGCCCAGGCTATCGACGATTGCTGGAACCGCATCGGTGTCCACGGCGACAAGTCCTGCCCGCTACTGACCGAACACATTCACTGCCGCAACTGCGCGGTGTACTCGGCCGCCGCCACACGCTTGCTCGACCGTTACGCCTTGCAGCAGGACGACCGCGTACAACACTCGGCAACGGTCGAAACCGAGGTGAAAACCCGTTCGTTGCTGATGTTCCGGCTCGGTGAAGAGTGGCTGGGGCTGACCACTCGCAGCCTCGTGGAAGTGGCGCCGCTGCAAGCCATTCACTCCTTGCCGCATCAGCGCTCCCGAGCCTTGCTCGGCGTGGCGAATGTGCGCGGTGCGCTGGTAGCGTGCCTGTCGCTGGTGGAGCTGCTCGGGCTCGATGCGACTAATAACGTGGCTTCCGGCGCGCGGATCATGCCGCGTATGCTGATCATCGCGGCCCACGGTGGGCCGGTGGTGGTGCCGGTGGACGAGGTCGACGGCATTCATGCCATCGACGAGCGAATTCTCGATGCCGCATCGCAATCGGGCACTCAGGCCAGCGGCAAATACACCCGAGGCGTGTTGCCCTTCAAAGGTCGCAGCTTGCGTTGGCTGGACGAAGAACAGCTGCTGTCCGCCGTGACCCGGAGCCTCACATGACCCCCGAGCAAATGCGCGACGCTTCGTTGCTGGAGCTGTTCAGCCTGGAAGCCGAGGCCCAGACCCAGGTGCTGAGCGCAGGCCTGCTGGCGCTGGAGCGCGACCCGACCCAGGCCGATCAACTCGAATCCTGCATGCGCGCGGCACACTCGCTCAAGGGCGCCGCGCGGATCGTCGGCGTCGACGCCGGGGTCAGCGTTGCGCATGTGATGGAAGACTGTCTGGTCAGTGCTCAGGAAGGGCAACTGTACCTGCGGCCTGAACACATTGATGCCTTGTTGCAAGGCACCGACTTGCTGATGCGCATCGCCACGCCCAACAACAGCCTGACACCGGCGGATATCGACACCTATGTGGCGTTGATGGCGCAATTGCTTGATCCGCTGGCACCCGCGGCGTCGATCAGCCTGCCCGTCTTGGCCGAGCGTGAGCCAGAGCAGCCGCGCGTCGAGCTGCCAGTCCCGCTCGTTGAGCCACCACTCGCTGCGTCGGTCGAGCCTCCACGCAAGGCCAAACGCACCACCGAAAACGGTGAGCGCGTACTGCGCGTGACGGCCGAGCGCTTGAACAGCCTGCTCGACCTGTCGAGCAAATCCCTGGTGGAAACCCAGCGCCTCAAGCCGCACCTGGCAACCATGCAGCGCCTCAAACGCACGCAAAACAATGGTCTGCGGGCGCTGGAAAACCTCAATGTGCATCTCAAGGATCACGCCTTGAGTCTGGAGGCCCGGGAAGCGCTCGAAGATGCGCGGCGTTTGCTGGCGCAGGCCCAGCAACTGCTGATCGAGAAGAACGCCGAGCTGGATGAATTTGCCTGGCAGGCCAGTCAGCGGGCGCAGGTGCTGTACGACACCGCGCTGGCCTGTCGCATGCGCCCGTTTGCCGACGTGTTGAGCGGGCAGGTGCGCATGGTCCGCGATCTGGGCCGAGACCTGGGCAAACAGGTTCGGTTGGAGATCGAGGGCGAGAAAACCCAGGTCGACCGCGACGTCCTGGAAAAGCTCGAAGCGCCGCTGACGCACTTGTTGCGCAACGCCGTGGATCACGGCATCGAATCCCCGGAGCAACGGTTACTGGCCGGCAAACCGGCGCAGGGACTGATTCGCCTGCGTGCCTCCCATCAGGCCGGTCTGCTGGTGCTGGAGTTGAGCGATGACGGCAATGGCGTCGATCTGGAAAAGGTCCGCCGCACTGTCGTCGAGCGGCAGTTATCCCCAGCCGAAACCGCCGCGCAGTTGAGCGAAGAAGAGCTGCTGACGTTTTTGTTCCTGCCGGGTTTCAGCCTGCGCGACAAGGTCACCGAAGTGTCCGGGCGTGGCGTGGGGCTGGATGCGGTTCAGCACATGGTCCGCGAATTGCGCGGCGCGGTGGTGCTGGAGCAGACGGCGGGCGAGGGCAGTCGTTTCCATCTCGAAGTGCCGCTGACGTTGTCGGTGGTCCGCAGCCTGGTGGTGGAAGTCGGTGACGAGGCTTATGCGTTTCCGCTGGCCCACATCGAGCGCATGTGCGACCTGGAGCCGGCAGACATTGTGCAAGTCGAAGGGCGTCAGCATTTTTGGCACGAAGGCCGGCATGTCGGGCTGGTGGCGGCGAGTCAGCTGTTACAGCGACCGGTCAACCAGAGCAGTCAGCAAACCCTTAAAGTCGTGGTCATCCGTGAGCGCGATGCGATTTACGGCGTGGCGGTCGAGCGTTTTGTTGGCGAGCGGACGCTGGTCGTATTGCCGCTGGACGAACGATTGGGCAAGGTGCAGGACATCTCCGCCGGGGCCTTGCTCGACGACGGCTCGGTGGTGCTGATCGTCGACGTCGAGGACATGCTGCGTTCGGTGGACAAATTGCTCAACAGCGGACGCCTGGAGCGAATCGCGCGCCACAGCAATCAGGTGACCGAAGTGGCGCGTAAACGAATTCTGGTGGTTGACGACTCACTGACGGTTCGCGAGTTGCAACGCAAGCTGCTGCTCAATCGCGGCTATGAAGTGGCGGTGGCGGTTGACGGCATGGATGGCTGGAACGCCCTGCGTTCCGAGAATTTCGATCTGTTGATCACCGACATTGATATGCCGCGCATGGATGGCATCGAACTGGTGTCGTTGTTGCGTCGTGACAATCGCCTGCAATCTCTGCCGGTGATGGTGGTGTCGTACAAGGATCGTGAAGAGGACCGTCGTCGTGGGCTGGACGCCGGGGCTGACTATTACCTGGCCAAAGCCAGTTTTCATGATGATGCCCTGCTTGATGCAGTGGTTGAGCTCATCGGAGGAGCACGCGCATGAAAATCGCCATCGTCAACGATATGCCCCTGGCGGTAGAGGCTTTACGCCGGGCATTGGCGTTTGAACCGGGGCACCAGGTGATCTGGGTGGCCGGCAATGGCGCGGAGGCGGTGCAGCTTTGCGCCGAAAATACGCCGGATCTGATTTTGATGGACCTGATCATGCCCGTCATGGACGGCGTGGAGGCTACCCGGCGAATCATGGCCGAAACGCCGTGCGCCATAGTCATCGTCACTGTGGATCGCCAGCAGAACGTGCACCGGGTGTTCGAGGCCATGGGCCATGGCGCGCTGGACGTGGTCGACACCCCGGCCCTCGGTGCCGGCAATGCCCAAGAGGCGGCGGCGCCGTTGTTGCGCAAGATCATGAACATTGGCTGGCTGATCGGTGACCGCAGCAATCAAGTCCGGCAGTCACCGAGCCCACTGCGCAGTTCCGCCTCGCGCCAGCGCCTTGTCGCCATCGGTTCATCCGCTGGCGGGCCGGCAGCCCTGGAAATTCTGCTCAAGGGGTTGCCGCGAGATTTTTCGGCAGCCATCGTGCTGGTCCAGCATGTGGATCAGGTATTCGCTGCCGGTATGGCCGAATGGCTCGGCAGCGCCAGTGGCTTGAACGTGCGCCTGGCGGTGGAAGGTGAAGCGCCCCAGGCCGGCACGGTGTTGCTGGCCGGCACCAACCACCATATTCGCTTGCTGAAAAACGGCACGCTGGCCTACACCGCCGAACCGGTCAATGAAATCTACCGGCCCTCGATAGATGTGTTTTTCGAGAGCGTGGCCAATTACTGGAACGGTGATGCCGTAGGGGTCTTGCTGACGGGCATGGGACGCGATGGTGCCCAGGGGCTTAAACTCATGCGCCAACAAGGTTACCTGACCATCGCTCAGGACCAGAAAAGCAGTGCGGTATACGGAATGCCAAAGGCGGCCGCAGCCATCGATGCAGCCATGGAAATTCGCCCACTGGACAAGATAGCGCCACGATTGCTGGAGATTTTTGCGAGATGACCACCGTTAGCAGCAATCCTGGTCCAAGTAGTACTTCAGGTGACCGCACATGAATGAATTACAGCTCGACGAATTCAAAACCAACGAAAACGCCGCCATGGTGTTGTTGGTGGACGATCAGGCGATGATCGGCGAAGCCGTGCGTCGCGGGTTGTCGAACGAAGAGAACATCGACTTCCACTTCTGCTCCGACCCGCACCAGGCCATCGCCCAGGCGATCCGGATCAAGCCGACGGTGATCCTTCAGGACCTGGTGATGCCCAGCCTGGACGGGCTGAGCCTGGTGCGCGAGTACCGCAATCATCCGGCGACCAAGGACATTCCGATCATTGTCCTGTCGACCAAGGAAGACCCGCTGATCAAGAGCGCGGCGTTTGCCGCCGGCGCCAATGACTATCTGGTGAAGCTGCCGGACAACATTGAACTGGTGGCGCGGATCCGCTATCACTCGCGTTCCTACACGATGCTGTTGCAACGCGATGCGGCTTACCGTGCGTTGCGGGTCAGCCAGCAGCAACTGCTCGACACCAATCTAGTGCTGCAACGGTTGATGAACTCCGACGGCTTGACCGGGCTGTCGAACCGCCGGCATTTTGATGAGTACCTGGAACTGGAGTGGCGACGTGCGCAACGTGACCAGAGCCAACTGTCGCTGCTGATGATCGATGTCGATTACTTCAAGTCCTTCAACGACAACTTCGGTCATGTGGAGGGCGATGAAGCCCTGCGCAAGGTGGCTGACGCGATCCGCGACGCCGGTGCTCGTCCGTCCGATCTGCCGGCCCGTTATGGTGGCGAAGAGTTTGCGTTGGTGCTGCCCAATACCACGCCGGGCGGCGCACGTCTGGTGGCGGAGAAACTTCGCCAAACCGTGGCGGCGCTGAAGATTGCGCATATTGCACCGACAGAAGGTTCAAACCTGACTGTCAGCATTGGCCTGTCTACCGTGGTCCCGCAACCGGGCAGCAACTGCCGGCAATTGATCTCGGCGGCGGACAAGGGGCTGTACCGTGCGAAGAACAATGGGCGAAATCAGGTGGGGATCGAGTGAGCTAATACGCGTTCTGTAGCAGCTGCCGAGCCTGCGAGGCTGCGTCCGGCGGCGAAGCCGTCGTAAAACCACAATTCGAAATTCCAGACAAACCGCGTGCGCAGGATTGGCGAGGACTTCGGTCGAGCGCGACCCCGGCCCGGACACAGCCTCGCGGGGCTCGACCGCTGCTACAGGGATGTTCCATTGTTTCAGCCATTCGTGCCTAAAGCCGCCGGGCGGACTGCCGTTTCCAGCCGTTTGCCGTTATACTCGCCGGCTTTCAAAAGTTCGCCAACGAGTGCTGCCCGCCATGGAAATCAACCCGATCCTTAACAGTATCAAGGACCTGTCCGAGCGCTCCGAAACTATTCGGGGGTATCTTTGACTACGATCAAAAGCATGAGCGTCTGACCGAAGTCAATCGCGAGCTTGAAGATCCGTCTGTCTGGAACAACCCGGCGTACGCTCAGGAACTGGGCCGCGAGCGGTCGCTGCTGGCACAGATCGTCGAAACCCTCGACGAGATGCACTCCGGCCTGGCTGATGCCAAAGACCTGCTGCTGATGTCCGCCGAAGAAGAAGACCAGGCCGCCGTCGATGACGTCGCCGCCGAAGTCGAGCGCCTGCGCGAGTCGCTGGAAAAACTCGAATTCCGTCGCATGTTCAGCGGTGAAATGGACGCCAATAACGCCTACCTGGACATCCAGGCCGGCTCCGGTGGCACCGAGGCCCAAGACTGGGCCAACATCCTGCTGCGCATGTACCTGCGCTGGGCTGACAAACGCGGTTTCGACGCGACCATCATGGAGCTGTCGGCCGGTGAAGTGGCCGGGATCAAGGGCGCTACCGTTCACATCAAGGGCGAATACGCCTTTGGCTGGTTGCGTACCGAGATCGGCGTGCACCGTCTAGTGCGCAAGAGCCCGTTCGACTCCGGCAACCGTCGTCACACCTCGTTCTCGGCCGTGTTCGTGTCGCCGGAAATCGATGACAACATCGAAATCGACATCAACCCGTCGGACCTGCGCATCGACACCTACCGCTCCTCCGGTGCCGGTGGTCAGCACGTAAACACCACCGACTCGGCCGTGCGTATCACCCACGTACCGTCCAATACCGTGGTCAGCTGCCAGAACGAACGCTCCCAGCACGCCAACAAAGACACCGCGATGAAAATGTTGCGGGCGCGCTTGTACGAGCAGGAAGTGCAGAAACGCAACGCCGCTTCCCAGGCCCTGGAAGACACCAAGTCCGACATCGGCTGGGGTCACCAGATCCGCTCGTATGTACTCGATGCGTCGCGAATCAAGGATTTGCGCACTAACATCGAACGCAGCGACTGCGACAAGGTGCTCGACGGCGACATCGACGAATACCTGGTGGCCAGCCTGAAACAAGGCCTGTAAGCGATGCAATACCGGATCGCCTGACTACGCGCGATCCCTGTGGTAGCGGCGGTGCGGCGATCCGACTTGCCCGCGATCCCCAGCCGCAGGCTGGGGACAACGAACCTGATGGAATATTTAAAGACATGAGCGACCTAGATCTCGACCCGCAAGCCCTGCAACAGGAAGAAAACTCCCTGATCGCCCTGCGCAAGGAAAAGCTTGCTGCCGAGCGCGCCAAGGGCAATGCCTTCCCGAACGACTTCCGCCGCGACAACTACTGCAATGACTTGCAGAAACAGTACGCGGACAAGACCAAGGAAGAGCTGGCAGAGGCTGCAATCCCGGTCAAGGTTGCCGGTCGCATCATGCTCAACCGTGGCTCGTTCATGGTGATCCAGGACATGACCGGTCGCATCCAGGTTTACGTCAACCGTAAAACCCTGTCCGAAGATACCCTGGCCGCGGTGAAAACCTGGGACATGGGCGACATCATTGCCGCCGAAGGCACCCTGGCGCGTTCCGGCAAGGGCGATCTTTACGTCGAAATGACCAGCGTGCGCCTGCTGACCAAGTCGCTGCGCCCGCTGCCGGACAAGCACCATGGCCTGACCGACACCGAGCAGCGCTACCGTCAGCGTTACGTTGACCTGATCGTCAACGAAGACGTGCGTCAGACTTTCCGCGTGCGTTCGCAAGTGATTGCGCACATCCGCACCTTCCTGATGCAGCGCGACTTCCTGGAAGTCGAAACGCCGATGCTGCAAACCATCCCGGGTGGTGCAGCGGCCAAGCCGTTCGAGACTCACCACAACGCGCTGGACATGGGCATGTTCCTGCGTATCGCGCCTGAGTTGTACCTCAAGCGCCTCGTTGTTGGCGGTTTCGAGAAAGTGTTCGAGATCAACCGCAACTTCCGTAACGAGGGCGTTTCGACTCGTCACAACCCTGAATTCACCATGTTGGAGTTCTACCAGGCGTACGCCGACTACGAAGACAACATGGACCTGACCGAAGAGCTGTTCCGTGAACTGGCGCAGCTGGTTCTGGGCAGCACCGACGTGCCTTACGGCGACAAAGTGTTCCACTTCGGTGAACCGTTCGTGCGTCTGTCGGTATTCGACTCGATCCTCAAGTACAACCCTGAGCTGACCGCTGCCGACCTGCAAGACATCGACACGGCTCGCGCCATCGCCAAAAAGGCCGGCGCCAAGGTGCTGGGCTTCGAAGGTCTGGGCAAGCTGCAAGTGATGATTTTCGAAGAGCTGGTCGAGCACAAGCTGGAGCAACCGCACTTCATCACCGAGTACCCGTTCGAAGTGTCGCCGCTGGCCCGTCGCAACGATGACAACCCGAACGTCACCGACCGTTTTGAACTGTTCATCGGCGGCCGTGAAATCGCCAACGCCTACTCCGAGTTGAACGACGCGGAAGACCAGGCCGAGCGTTTCATGGCTCAGGTCGCCGACAAGGACGCGGGCGACGACGAAGCCATGCACTACGACGCCGACTTCGTTCGCGCGCTGGAATATGGCATGCCGCCAACGGCCGGTGAAGGCATCGGCATCGACCGTCTGGTGATGCTGCTGACCAACTCACCGTCGATCCGCGACGTGATCCTGTTCCCGCACATGCGGCCGCAAGCGTAAGTGTTTCAATAAAAAAGCCGCCTTTTCAGGCGGCTTTTTATTGCCTGTCTGGTACAAACGTATCAATTTGTTGCTTTCACCTGAAAGGAAAGACCTGTCGTGAATCATGCAATGGCTCAAGAAGGTGCAGCGGATATCGCCACTGCGGTCGCTGAAAGTGTTCAGTACCAAGGCCGCAAGGCCAGCCGACAGGGGAGCGAACAGCGTCGACAGGTCATTCTCGATGCGGCGATGCGTATTGTCGTGCGCGATGGCGTGCGGGCCGTGCGTCACCGCGCGGTGGCCGCCGAAGCTGGGGTGCCGCTGTCAGCGACCACCTACTATTTCAAGGATATCGATGACTTGCTCACCGATACCTTCGCTCAGTACGTGGAACGCAGTGCCGCGTTCATGGCCAAACTGTGGGTAAACAATGAAGGCCTGCTGCGCGAGATGGTGCTCAGTGGCGACGGCACCCCGCAGGCGCGTTCGAAACTGGCGGACGATATTGCACGGTTGATGACGGACTATGTGCACCGCCAACTGATCAACCGTCGTGAGCACCTGATGGCTGAACAGGCGTTCCGCCAAGAGGCTTTGTTGAACCCGCGTCTGGCGGAGTTGGTGCGCGCGCATCAGCAGATTCTTCTCCAGGGTACGCGCCAGCTTTTCGAGGTATTGGGTTCGCGTGAGCCACAAGAGGATGCCAAAGTGTTGACGGCGATTATCGGACGGATGGAATATCAGGGCCTGCTCAACGACGCCGAGCCTGTAGGTGAAGTAGAAATGCTCGGTATCCTCAATCGTTACATGCACCTGGTACTCGCGTCGGTATGAGCTTAGCTCGGTCCCTGTAGCAGCTGCCGCAGGCTGCGTCCGGCGACGAAGTCGTCGTAAACCTGCCACCGTGTTCCTTCAGTTGATTCGGGATTCAGATTTTACGACTGCTTCGCAGCCGAACGCAGCCTTCGGCAGCTGCTACAGGACTGCGTGTGTTCATAGGGAGTGTTGAATGAAAGCCTGGCGCGTCGTGGTAATCGCCTTGTCGTTCCTGCTGCTCAGTGGCTGCCTGGTGACCTTCAAGGAGCCTCTGCCCGCAAGCGACCCCGCGCCCAAAGGTTTGCTCGGCAAATGGACCAGCACCAACGCGTGGGGCGAGCCGATGAATCTGGAGCTGACGCGCATTGGCGACAATCGCTATCAGGCCGTCAGCTACTTCAAGGCCAAACCCGGTGAACGTGAAGCGTATCCCTTCACCGTCTCGCGTCATGGCAGCCGCTGGTATCTGTCGGCGAAAGTGCCCGCCAGATTCGGCGGCCATTTCACCATTGCCGGTTTCGAGATCACGGACAAAAAAGAACTGGTGGTCTACAACCTCGATGTCGAGCAGATCAACCAGGCCCGCGGACAGGAAATCTTGAGCGGCGAAGGCTTCCAGACCGACGATGGCGACGGGGTCTTGGTCAACAACGCGATGGATCAGGTCTTCAGCTACCTTGACGATCCGGCCAATTCCGATGTTTTCGTCGAAGCCGTGCGTTATCAGCGCCTGGCCAAAAGCAAATAAACCCAGCACATAACGGTTTTACTACAGGAGTTACGGGTGGACGAATACCAGCAGACGATACGCATTTTGTCCGATCGCATTGTGCTGGCACAGACGCCGATTCGCGTCCTTGATGCGGTCAAGTGGGACGACAGCATCCGCCAAGGGTTCCTCAAGGCCAAGGGCAAGGAAATGCCGGCCATTGACCGCGATTACTACCTCAATCGGCCGCTGTCGTTTGACTCCAGCAAAGTGAAGCTGGAATTCCAGAACATCGAACGCGACATCACCCGTCAGCTCGGCCAGTTCAACCCGGTCGGCCAGATCATGCGCCGCATGTGCAAGGAATACCGGATGGTGGTGCGCATGCTTGAAGCGCGTGGTACCGAGGATTTCGGCCTGATTTCCCAGGAACTGTACGGCGCCGCCTCCGACGCGTTTCACGCCGGCGACCCGACCCTGGCCGATCTTGGGTTGATGCTTTCCGATTACCTGAACAACATCGACGGCCGTGGCGATCTCAAGGATGAGCCAAAAGTCCTCACGGCCAAGGAAGCCGTGCACTTGTTGCAAACCCGATTGAACAAGGTGTTTGGCGAGGCCGAAGAAACCATTCGGGTGTTCGAGTCCGACGGGATCGTCGCCGATGCGGCGGCCGGCGCCGACTACATCAAGATACGCACCGATGCGATGTTCAACGACCGCGACGTGCGTGCCCTGGAAGTGCACGAAGGCCTGGTGCATGTCGGCACCACGCTCAACGGCTTGAACCAGCCGATCTGCACTTTCCTGTCCAAAGGCCCGCCATCGTCGACGGTGACGCAGGAAGGCCTGGCGATCCTGATGGAAATCATCACCTTTGCTTCCTACCCGAGTCGCTTGCGCAAACTGACCAACCGCACCCGCGCCATTCACATGGTGGAGGAGGGGGCCGACTTCCTGCAGATCTTCGACTTCTTCCGCGAACAAGGCTTCGAAATGGCGGAAAGCTACGGTAACGCGAGCCGGGTGTTCCGTGGATCGGTGCCCAACGGCCTGCCATTTACCAAAGACTTGTCCTATCTCAAGGGCTTTATCATGGTTTACAACTACATTCAGTTGGCCGTGCGTAAAGGCAAGCTTGAGCAGATCCCGCTGTTGTTTTGCGGCAAGACCACCCTGGAAGACATGCGCACCATGCGCCAGTTGGTGGATGAAGGGTTGGTGGTGCCGCCGAAATATCTGCCGGATCAGTTCCGCGACCTGAACGCGCTGTCGGCGTGGATGTGCTTCTCCAACTTCCTCAATCACCTGAGCCTGGACCGGATCGAAGCGGATTACTCAAACATCCTGTAGCGATCATTAGATCCCCTGTGAGAGCGAGCCTGCTCGCGAATGCGATTCACCATTCAACATGGATGTTGACTGACACACCGCTTTCGCGAGCAGGCTCGCTCCCACAGTGGGGATGTATTCCAACCCATTTCTGCGAGGTTTCAACGGATGCGATTCCTCGGCATTTTTTGCCTGCTTCTGAGCTTGAGCGGTTGCAGCTCCCTGTTGTTCTATCCCGAGCCCGGACAGCTGTTCACCCCGCAAAAAGCTCATCTGGACTACCGCGAAGTCACCCTTGTCACCGCAGATGGCCTCAAGCTGAACGCTTGGTGGTTGCCGGCCAAAAAAGGGGTCGAGGTCAAAGGCACGGTGCTGCACTTGCACGGTAACGGCGGCAATTTGCCGATGCACCTGGGTGGGAGCTATTGGTTGCCCAAGCACGGCTATCAAGTGCTGATGATCGACTATCGCGGCTACGGGTTATCCGAAGGGAAGCCGAGCCTGCCGGCGATCTATCAGGACATTGACGCCGCGTTCAAATGGCTCGATCAGGCACCTGAGGTCAAAGGCAAACCTTTGATCCTGCTCGGCCAAAGCCTCGGTGGTTCGATGGCCGTGCACTATCTGGTTCAACACCCCGAGCGCCAGAAACAACTCAACGCCATGGTTCTTGACGGGGTGCCCGGCAGCTATCGCAGTGTCGGCCAATTTGTCTTGAGTACCTCATGGCTGACCTGGCCGTTCCAGGTGCCGTTATCCTGGCTGGTGCCGGACGGTGACAGCGCAATCAACTCGATAGCGCAGCTCAAAGGTGTGCCGATACTGTTCTACTACAGCATCGACGATCCGATCGTGCCCCTTTCCAACGGCATCCGTCTGTATCAAGCTGCGCCGCCGCCACGCGTGCTGCAATTGACCCGAGGCGGTCATGTGCAGACGTTGACCAACCCGGTCTGGCAAAAAGTCATGCTGCGTTATCTCGACGACCCGCAGCATTTCAACGGCCTGCGCCGCTTGGGTGAAATCCCCAATTACCCGGCACCCCCGATTTCAGAAGATGAACCATCAGAGAGCCCGCAATGAGTGAAGAACGAAACGCCATCCCGCTGATCATCACCGGTATCTGCAGCATCCTCGGCACCGTTGGCGCCTTGTGGTTCTACGGCTACCTGCATTTCGCCAAGCCTGAGGATGCGTTGCTGCTCAGCGACTTCACCATGCTCAAGACCTTGCCGGGTGAAGACTACAAAGTCTCCCTGGAGCCGGCCGCGCAAGTCGCCCAATGCATCGATGGCGTGCTGGTGCTGTTCGACACCGAGCAAAAAGGCCTGACCGGTGTGTTGGTCAACAACAAGAAAAAAGCCGTGCGTTGCATGGGGCAGGAAACGCCGCAGAAGCTGGAGCAGTAACCCGGATTTGAGATAATTAAAGTCCCACAGGGTTTTGAGTGATCTGCAAAGATAATAAAAGCCCCGGCAGATCGACTCAGCCGGGGCTTTTGTGTTTCAGCAGCTTTTGCTTAGTTCGCACTCACCGCCGAACGCGGGATCACCGGCTGGTTGTCATTGGAGATGGTCACCTCCACCCGACGGTTCATCGCCCGGCCCGACGCGCTGGAGTTCTCCGCGACCGGGTATTCCTTGCCGTAACCCTGAGCGACGATTCGCGCCGGATCAACGCCCATTTTCACCAGCGCCGTGCGCACAGAACCGGCGCGACGCTCCGACAACGACTGGTTGTGGCTCTCGGTGCCGGTGCTGTCGGTATAACCCTCGACAATCGCTTTACGATCCGGGTTTTCCGCGAGGAATTGCGCCAGTTTGTTGATGTTCACCAGACCATTGGATTTCAGGTCAGCCCGGTCCGTGGCAAACAACACATCACCAAAGGTCACCAAGGTGCCGCGGTCGGTTTGCTTGGCGTTCAGGCTGTTCTGCAACTGCTGGATCTGTGCATCTCGTGCATCAAGACGCGCCTGGGCACGTTGTGCCGACGCGTTTTTCAGGTTGGCTTCAGCGGTGCGCAGGGCGATGGTCTGCTTGGCCACTTCAACGCGCGAATTGGTCAGGTAGGCCAGTTGGTCGACCGTGGCCTGGTCTTCCTTGTCCTGATAGGCCTTGTCGGCTTTGTCCAGGTAATCACTGGCTTCCTTGGTTTCCAGTGCCGCGACCTTGCTGGCTTGCGGGTTGGTTTGCAGGCCGCTGTAGTTGGTACGCGCCTGTTCCAGGTTCGCGTTGGGCGGGGTGGAGCAGGCGGCCAAGGCAACACTTGCGGCGAGGAGAGCGGGGATCATCAATTGGGTACGCATAGTCGTTCGTCCTTTCTATCGGTAAGAGCTTCAGGTCTGGGGTCTGGATGCGCGCTTATTGCACGGTGCGCTGACTTTCCTGACGCAGTTCCTGAACACCTTGCTGAGAGTCCTTGAGCGTCTGTTGGGCTTTCATTGCCTGAGCCTTGCGTTCGGCGACGCGAGCGTCCCACTCGGCTTGTTCGGCCAGCAGTCTGGCCTCATCGTATTTTTTGTCGTGCATGGCGATTTCGGCTTGTTTGAACTTGTCTTGCGCGGACTTCATCTCCACGGCCGCGAACTCGGTGCCACCGGCACTCACTGCGTCGTTGACGGCGGATTGGGTGACGGCGTATTGCTCGGTCGGCGGGTTGCCTGCGCAACCGGCCAGGATGAAACTGCTGCCGATGGCCAGGGCCGCCAGTTTCAGGCCGCGCAAGTGAGTGATTGAGGTATTGGCAGTTCGGGTTTTCATGGTCTTCAACTCCATTGGAATAACTCCTGAAAAACTTGAATGTCCATCCTGGTCTGGAGCCGTAGCCGACATACTTGATGCGCGAAATGAAACGACCGTACCAGGCGTGGTTACTGGGTACGACCGGTGGCATTTTTTAAAAGTTCAGAGAAATTGATCCTGCATGGAAGAAAGCAGGCAAGGCTCTAAGTCGGGAACTTTGGTGATGAGAGGCGGTATCCCCGAGCTTTTTAACGCTCGGGAGCACACCATTTTTGAAGGGGATTACAACCCCTGTGGGAGCGAGCTTGCTCGCGATAGCGGAGTGTCAGACAACAAAAATGTTGAATGTCAGACCGCAATCGCGAGCAAGCTCGCTCCCACAGTTTTAGATCGGCAGAATCAGTGTTTTTGCTTGTCGCTACCGGCCGATAAATCGTGCAAATGACGCCGGGACAATGCAAGAAAACGCGGTGTGGGACCGACGTCTTCGTACAGCGGATCACCTTCTTCGTCAGTGGCCACAACGGTCGAGCCTTTCACGTAGGGAAAGCTTTTTTCGAGCTCCTCCAGGGCGGCGCCGATCAGTTCGCCCAAAAGCTCTTCGGGTTGGCGTTTGGGGTACATGTCGGTAATGGCCGCCAGCCGTGCGGCGGCTTCCACGTCCAGATGAATGGTGTAGCCCGTTTCAGTCAGGCGACCCTTGGCGTTTTCTTCCCAATGCTGGGCAAGCTCGCGAATTTTCATAGTGACCTCAGTGCGTTCCTGCTCGTGGCAGGCCGTGTCAGTGACCGGCATTGGCCGGCGAAAGCCGTCGTGTGGCTTTCCCTTCAGACTAGCTTCTACGCACGGAGTTTAAAGTCGCTTCGTCGTTTGCTTGTAAGAACGGCTTTACGGCGGCACTCTTGGGGCCAAAGCATGATGTTCATGGCCGCCCGGATTTTTGCTGGAGAACTGCTGATGACCGATATTGATGCACGCTTGCGCGAAGACGTTCACTTGCTGGGTGAGCTGCTGGGCAACACCATTCGTGAACAGTACGGGGACGGTTTTCTCGACAAGATCGAGCAAATCCGCAAGGGCGCCAAGGCCGACCGTCGCGGTTCCATGGACGCCGAACTGAGCGCCAGCCTCAACCAATTGAGCGAAGATGAGTTGCTGCCGGTGGCGCGGGCGTTCAACCAGTTTCTCAACCTGGCCAACATTGCCGAGCAATATCAGCTGATTCACCGCCGCGAAGCCTCGCAGCCTGCACCGTTCGAGGCGCGCGTATTGCCGGAACTGCTCGCCCGCTTGCGCACCGAAGGCCACAGCGCCGACGCCTTGGCCCGGCAGTTGGGGCGACTGGAAATCGAACTGGTGTTGACCGCGCACCCAACCGAAGTCGCGCGCCGCACGCTGATCCAGAAGTACGACGCGATTGCCGCGCAACTGGCTGCGCAAGACCACCGTGACCTTATCCCGGCTGAACGCGAGCAGATCCAGGCGAAATTGCAGCGCTTGATCGCCGAAGCCTGGCACACCGAGGAAATCCGTCGCACCCGCCCGACGCCGGTAGACGAAGCCAAGTGGGGCTTCGCGGTGATCGAACATTCGCTGTGGCAGGCGATCCCCAATTACCTGCGCAAGGCCGACAAAGCCCTGTATGACGCCACCGGCCTGCACTTGCCACTGCAGGCCGCACCGATTCGTTTCGCCTCGTGGATGGGCGGCGACCGTGACGGCAATCCCAACGTGACCGCTAGCGTCACCCGCGAAGTATTGCTGCTGGCGCGCTGGATGGCCGCTGATTTGTACGTGCGAGATGTCGATCAGCTGGCGGCAGAGTTGTCGATGCAACAGGCCAGCGAGGCATTAATAGCCAAGGCCGGGGACAGCGCTGAACCGTATCGTGCCGTGCTCAAACAGTTGCGCGAACGCCTGCGGGCGACGCGTAACTGGGCGCATGCAGCCTTGACGACAACCACCCCGGCACCGGCCGATGTGCTGCAAAACAACCGCGACCTGCTGGATCCGCTGGAGCTGTGCTACCACTCGTTGCATGAGTGCGGCATGGGCGTGATCGCCGACGGCCCGCTGCTCGACTGCCTGCGGCGGGCGGTGACCTTCGGCCTGTTTCTGGTGCGCCTCGATGTGCGTCAGGATTCGTCGCGGCATACCGCGGCCATGACCGAAATCACCGATTACCTGGGCCTCGGTCGCTACGAAGACTGGAGCGAGGACGAGCGCATTGCCTTCCTGATGCGCGAGCTGAACAGCCGTCGACCCTTGTTGCCGACGTATTTCAAGCCCTCCGCCGACACCGCCGAAGTGCTCGCAACTTGTCGGGAAATCGCCGCCGCGCCAGCAGCTTCGCTCGGTTCGTATGTGATCTCCATGGCCGGTGCCGCCTCCGACGTGCTCGCCGTGCAACTGCTGCTCAAAGAAGCTGGCGTGCTGCGGCCGATGCGCGTGGTGCCGCTATTCGAAACCCTCGCGGACCTCGACAACGCCGGTCCGGTGATCGAAAAGCTATTGCTGCTGCCAGGCTATCGCTCGCGCTTGCAAGGCCCGCAGGAAGTGATGATTGGCTACTCCGACTCGGCCAAGGATGCCGGTACGACGGCGGCGGCCTGGGCGCAGTATCGGGCGCAGGAACGCTTGGTCGACATCTGTCGCGAGCAACAAGTGGAGCTGCTGTTGTTCCACGGTCGCGGTGGCACCGTGGGACGTGGTGGCGGTCCGGCGCACGCGGCAATTTTGTCGCAGCCGCCGGGTTCGGTCGCCGGGCGTTTCCGCACCACCGAGCAAGGGGAAATGATTCGTTTCAAATTCGGCCTGCCGGACATCGCCGAGCAAAACCTCAATCTGTATCTGGCTGCGGTATTGGAAGCGACCTTGCTGCCACCGCCACCACCGGAGCCGGCCTGGCGCCATTTGATGGATGAATTGGCCGCCGATGGCGTGAAGGCGTACCGCGCTGTTGTGCGTGAGAACCCGCAGTTTGTCGAGTATTTCCGCCAGTCGACGCCGGAACAGGAGCTGGGGCGCCTGCCGCTGGGCAGTCGCCCGGCCAAACGCCGCGCCGGCGGTATCGAAAGCCTGCGCGCCATTCCGTGGATCTTCGGCTGGACCCAGACACGCCTGATGTTGCCGGCCTGGTTGGGCTGGGAGGCCGCGTTGAGCAAGGCGCTGGAGCGCGGTGAAGGCGAGTTGTTGGGGCAGATGCGCGAGCAATGGCCGTTCTTCCGCACCCGCATCGACATGCTGGAGATGGTCCTGGCCAAAGCGGACGCGGATATCGCCCGATCCTACGATGAGCGCTTGGTCGAGCCGGATTTGCTTCCTTTAGGTGTGCATTTACGCGACCTATTGTCGCAGGCGTGTGCTGTGGTCCTGGGGTTGACCGGTCAGTCGCAGCTACTGGCACATAGCCCAGACACCCTGGAATTCATCCGCTTGCGCAACACCTACCTAGACCCGCTTCATCTATTGCAGGCGGAGTTGCTGGCCCGTTCCAGGCAACAGGACATGGCCCAAGGCAGCCCGGTAGAACAGGCGTTGCTGGTGTCTGTGGCGGGGATTGCCGCCGGTTTGCGCAATACCGGCTAAGGTTTTTTGGCGTGGGAAGAGGCACTCGGCGCAGGCGTTCAGTGCCTGTGGGCGAGTGCCTGAAAAGGTCGAACACGCGACAGTTAATGATGGGGTTGCGACTTGGTGCACTGCATCGAAACGCCACATAAGGCGGTGGTTTCTCCGACTTTCGGCGGCTTGTGTGGGCAGGAACTGCTGTGTATCTTGATCAGCCTTTGGCCGTTTGGGCGGCCACGACCCTATTTTGAGATTGGCCCCACGAGGCGAATCTGACGTTATCCATATAAAAATTGAGGAGCACATCGATGCGCGTCATTCTGCTGGGAGCTCCCGGGGCCGGTAAAGGTACTCAGGCACAGTTCATCACCGAGAAATTCGGCATTCCGCAAATCTCCACCGGCGACATGTTGCGTGCAGCGGTCAAGGCCGGCACCGAGCTGGGCCTGATCGCCAAGAGCGTCATGGACAGCGGTGGCCTGGTCTCCGATGACCTGATCATCAACCTGGTCAAGGAACGCATCAGCCAGGCTGATTGCGCCAACGGTTTCCTGTTCGACGGTTTCCCGCGCACCATTCCTCAGGCTGAAGCCCTGGTGAAGGCCGGCGTCGAGCTGGACCACGTATTGGAAATCGACGTTAAAGACGAAGATATCGTCCAGCGTATCGCTGGCCGTCGTGTTCACGAGGCCAGCGGTCGCGTGTACCACATCGTCTACAACCCGCCGAAAATTGCCGGTAAAGACGACATCACCGGTGATGATCTGGTACAGCGCAAAGACGACACCGAAGAAACCGTGCGTCATCGCCTGTCGGTCTACCACGCCCAGACCGAGCCTCTGGTGAAGTTTTACCAGGAGCTGTCCGCCGCTCAAGGCAAGCCGAAGTACAGCCACGTCGAAGGTGTTGGCTCGGTTGAAGAAATCACCGGCAAGGTGCTTGAAGCACTGAGCTAAAAAAACGCTTCATCTTCTACGGCCCGCTTGCGGGCCGTAGTTGTTTATACTGGCGCACTTTTTCTGACCTCTCTTACGGAAACATCGATGAGCACCTTGCTGGCCCTGGACACCGCGACTGAAGCTTGCTCCGTTGCCTTGCTGCATGACGGCAAAGTCACGAGCCATTACGAGGTGATCCCGCGCCTGCATGCGCAGAAGCTGTTACCGATGATTCAGCAATTGCTCGCCGATGCCGGGACCACCCTGCAAGCGGTCGATGCCATTGCCTTCGGGCGCGGGCCGGGCGCGTTTACCGGTGTGCGGATCGCTATCGGTGTGGTGCAAGGCTTGGCGTTTGCGCTGGATCGCCCGGTGTTGCCGGTGTCGAACCTGGCGGTGCTGGCGCAACGGGCGTATCGCGAACACGGTGTAAGCCAGGTCGCGGCCGCCATCGATGCACGGATGGATGAAGTGTATTGGGGCTGCTACCGCGAGACGGCAGGGGAGATGCGCCTGGTGGGCAAGGAAGCGGTGTTGCCACCAGAAGTGGCGGCGTTGCCGGCGGATGCCAACGGCGAGTGGTTTGGCGCGGGCACGGGGTGGGGGTATGTCGAGCGCATTGCCGTGAACCTGACCGGGCACGACGCGGGCATATTGCCGCATGCCGAAGACCTGCTCACACTCGCGCGTTTTGCCTGGGAACGCGGTGAGGCGATTGTCGCGGATGAGGCGCAGCCGGTTTACCTGCGCGATAAAGTGGCGACGCCTAAGGCTCGTTGATTTTTCGCTACCGAGTGGGTCCCATCGCGAGCAGGCTCGCTCCCACAAGGGATTTGTGAACGCCGCAGATCCAGGGTAGGAGTGAGCCTGCTCGCGATAGCGGTATGTCAGCCAGTGCCAATCGTCAGTTTATTACCCCGGCTTTTAAACCTTTTCCATTTTCTGTGTTCTAGTTATCACCGAGCGGTTTGCGAAGTGGGTAATGCGCCACTAGACTGCCATCATTGATACCGGACATGTACTCATGCGTATAGACGGCGTTTCCTCTCAGTCCTATCCCATCAATCGCAAGCCTCGCAAAGGCCCTGTGGCGGAAGACGATTACGTCGATATCGACGGTGAGCTGGAAATCCCCTCCGAGGAGCAAATGGCTGCCCGTGCTGCCAAAGCCTCTGCGCAACGCCTGAGCAATCTCCCCGCTCGCCAGCAAGACATGATCTACCAGCGCGCCATGAGCAAAAACGTGGCCACGGCACTCGCCAGCTACCTGAGCACGGCCAGTTTTGTCGATTGGGATACGGATGTGCTGGGCCTTGACCTGTATATCTGATGTTGCTGCCTTACTACCTCGGCTGCCCGTCCTGGAGTGAAAACGCCTGGCGCGATTATCTCTATCCGCCTGATGCAAAACCCTCCGAATTTCTAAATCTCTATGCCCAAATATTCAACGCCGTAGAAGGCAATACGACCTTCTACGCGAGCCCGGCTGCCACCACGGTGCAGCGTTGGAACGAGGCCATGCCCGAACACTTTCGTTTCACGGCCAAGTTCCCCGGCGACATCAGCCACGGCGGTGACCTGCGCGAGCAACTGACTGCCGCCGAAACCTTCGTGCAATTGCTCAGCCCCTTGGGTGAGAGGGTTTCACCGTTGTGGCTGCAATTGTCGAAAAGCTTCACGCCGCAACGATTGCCCGAACTGGCCGCTTTCATTGATGCGCTGGAACGGCCACTGGCCGTCGAGGTGCGCCACGATGCGTTCTTTGCCAAGGGAGATGCCGAGCGAATGCTCAATCGCCTGCTGCTGGATCGCGGCGTCGAGCGCATCTGCCTCGATCCGCGCGCGCTGTTCAGTTGCACGTCGACCGATCCCTCGGTGCTCCACGCTCAATCGAAAAAGCCCAAAGTGCCGCCGCGTCCGGCGGCATTCACCCAGTTCCCGCAAGTGCGTTTCATCGGCCATCCCCAGTTGGAAGCCAACGATCCGTTTCTGCTGCCGTGGGTCGAAAAAATCGCCGCGTGGATCGAAGAGGGCCGCACGCCTTACATCTTCCTGCATACCGCCGACAACCTCTTGGCCGCCAAACTGGCGCAACGTTTTCACGCACAGTTGATGCTGCGATTGCCTGGCCTGCCGCCGCTGCCTGAGCTATACAGAGAGCCCGCAACGGAGCAACTTGGCTTGCTCTGAGGCGGATTCGTCCCCTTTACAGGAGCCTGCCAATGGATGCGCAAACACTTCGAGCCCAAGCGTTCAAAGCCCTGCACGAACGCGCTGGCGCTTTTGTCATTCCCAATCCGTGGGACGCAGGCTCGGCGAAGATGCTCGCCAGCCTGGGGTTCGAGGCGCTGGCGACCACCAGCGCCGGTTACGCCTTTTCCAATGCGCGCCCCGACGGCGCGATGACCCTGGACGATACGCTGGCGAATGTTCGGGCGATTGTCGCGGCGACGGATCTGCCGGTGGCGGTGGATCTGGAAAACGGTTTTGCCGACGACCCCGCCGAGTGCGCGCACAGCATTTTGCGCGCAGCCGAGGCCGGTGCTGTCGGCGGCTCGATCGAAGATGCCACGGGCCGTGAAGCGGCGCCGATCTACTGCTTCGAACATGCCGTGGCGCGCGTTGAAGCAGCGGTGGCGGCGGCGCGCAGCTTGCCGTTCCCCTTCATGCTGACCGCACGGGCGGAGAACTATCTGCATGGCAATCCCGATCTTGCCGACACCATTCGCCGGTTGCAGGCGTTCGCCGAGGCGGGGGCCGACGTGCTTTATGCACCGGGGCTGCGCAGTGCTGAAGAAGTGTTGGCGGTGGTCCGTGCCGTGGCGCCCAAACCGGTCAATGTGTTGATGTCCGGCGGGCTCAAGCTCACGGTCGAGCAGTTGAGCGAAATGGGCGTCAAACGCATCAGCGTCGGTTCGGCACTGGCCCTGGCGGCGTATGGCGAGTTTTACCGCGCGGCCGAAGAGATCAAGACCTCGGGCACCTTCGGGTTTACCTCGCGGTCCATGCCTTACGCGCAGGCTAATCAACTGTTCAAAGGCTGACAATGCGGGTTCGGTGGGGGCTGTTGTTGGTGCTGTTGATCATTGGCGCATTGGGCGTGAGTGTCTGGCGCGGCTGGATCTCCCTGCCACCGCAGTGGAACCCTTGGGCGCCGCTGGATGTGAAAGCAGAACCGAACGTGCTGACCCGCTTCAAGTTGATGCGTTTGCGTGATGACCCACAGTTGTGTGATCTGGCCTTGAGCAGTTCCGGATTGCGCGTGACCCGTCAGGCCGACAGTCCCGACGCTGCCTGCCCGTTGATCAACACCTTGCGGGTGCAGGGGGGTGAGATAGCCCTGAGCAGCAACTTTCTCGCCAGTTGCCGTCTCGCAGTGTCGTTCGCGCTGTTTGATCGACATGTCCTGCAACCCACGGCGCAGGCGGTGTATGGGCAGGCGATAACGCGGGTCGACCATCTCGGCAGCTTTGCCTGTCGTAATGTTTATAACCGAGAAAACGGCAGACTCAGTCAGCATGCGTCGGCCAATGCCTTGGACATTGCCGGTTTCCGTCTGGCGGACGGCCGAACCGTCAGCGTGCTCAAGGACTGGCCCAAGGACAATCAGGACTCACGGTTTCTACGCCAGGTCCGCGACGGTGCGTGTCAGATGTTCAGTGTGGTGTTGAGCCCGGATTACAACGCCGCCCATCACAATCATTTTCATGTGGATGTCGGGCCGTGGTGGGTGTGTCGCTAAGGACCTGTTATTGAAGGTCAGGCGGCGATGCGCAGGTTTTGCAGAACGATCGGGCGCGCCCAGCCGTTATCGAAGTCGAGTTGTTTCTGTTGTTCCACCAGCTCTTGGGCAGGGAACGGCGGGAAGGGTTTGTCCAGCAGATCCATTTCGAATTCGGCGATCGGCAGGTGCAACGGACGCGGTTGCGACGCCGGGCCGGCTGCTGGCACGGGTTGACCGGCAGTGAGCACGATCGGGCGGACCCAGCCGCTTTCGAAGTCCTGTTGTTTTTGCTGAGCGACGATTTCTTCCGCCGGGAACGGTGGGGCCTGTTTGTCGGCCAGGTCCATTTCGAACTCGGCAATCGGCAAAAACAGCGGCTCGGGAGGGCGAACCACGGTTTCGGTCACGTTGCATTCGCGCTGGGAGACGATGTGCGCCAACAACTCGCTGCCAACCGTGGGTTCGACCGGGCTTTCCAGATCAACCGGTGGAAACTTGAGCGACTCCGGCACCCCATCACCCGGCTGATCGGCCAGCGCCCGGGCAAAAAAATCTTGCCACAGGTGACTGACACCGCCTAGCGCCTGGGTGTTTCGCAGGTTGTAATCGCCGTAGGGCGAGATAAAACCTGTGATTGTGGGTTGAAAGTCTGACATTTCTCTCGGTCGACGCTCAGCTCTGGCAAAATGCCCGTTAGTTTTGTTATCGGCCGTTTTTGCCGATCATTAATTTTTTGAGCGTGTTTTCCGATGATTGATCAACCGGCGGTTTGCCGCATCCATGTCGAGGCCCTGGGCACGACCTTTCAGCCACAAGCCGAGCAATGGGCCGAGCGCCTGGGCTTGCCGTTGCAGGTGGATGACGGCGAGTTTGCCTTGCAGATCGGCGAGCAGGGGTTGCAGCTGCAACAGCTCGGGGCGGATGCGCCGGGGCCGGTGCGGGTGGACTTCGTTGAAGGTGGAGCGGCGCATCGGCGGTTGTTCGGAGGCGGTACGGGTCAGATGATCGCCAAGGCCGTTGGCATCGCGCAGGGCGTGCGTCCGCGTGTTCTGGATGCCACGGCGGGGCTAGGCAAGGATGCGTTCGTGCTGGCGAGCCTGGGCTGCGAGATGAGCCTGATCGAGCGTCAGCCGCTGATTGGTGCCTTGCTCGAGGATGGCCTGGCGCGCGGCGCGGAAGATTTCGACGTGGCGCCTATCGTGGCGCGGATGAAATTACTCAAGGGCAACTCAATCGAGGTGATGCGCAATTGGGAAGGCGAGCCGCCGCAGGTGATCTACCTCGACCCGATGTTTCCCCATCGCGAGAAAACCGCGCTGGTGAAGAAGGAAATGCGCCTGTTCCGGCCGTTGGTGGGGGATGACCCGGATGCGCCAGCATTGCTCGAAGCCGCGTTGGCGTTGGCCAGCCACCGGGTAGTGGTCAAGCGCCCGCGCAAGGCACCGTGTATTGCGGGGCCCAAGCCGAGTCATGCACTGGATGGCAAATCCAGCCGGTATGACATTTACCCCAAGAAAGCACTCAAGCCCTGACTCGACGCTGATCGTGCTGATCGTTCCCACGCTCTGCGTGGGAATGCAGCCCGGGACGCTCCGCGTCCCTTCAAAGCCGAACGCGGAGCGTCCGTTGAGGCATTCCCACGCGGACGGTTCGACGCCTCGACGTGGGAACGATCCTGTCAGGCTGTCTGTGGTCGATAAGCCCGCATAAACAACTCCACCACTTCCCGCACGTGCTCCTCGGCCGCATCCCCGGTCACCGGCTCGCCGCAGCCATACAACAAGCGAAAATTCCCCGCGCCCTTGAGCAGGCAAAAGAAATGCTCGGCCGCATTGCGCGGTTTATCGATGCTCAGCACACCGCTTTGATCAATCTTGGCCAGCAACCGCTCCATGCCATGCAGCATGCGTTGCGGCCCGGCTTCGAAGAAGATCAATGAGAGTTTCGGGTCCTGGCTGCCCAGGGTCATCATCAATCGGTGCAGGTTCACCGATTCGTCACTGTTGATCAGTTGATGAAACCCGCGCGCGATGTTCAGCAGCACCGTTTCTACGGCAATGCCTTCCGGTAATTCGAAAAACAGCGGCGGCAGTTGCTCCTCACATTTGGCCACCACGGCGGCGGAGAACAGCGTCTCCTTGTCGTTGAAGTGGCTGTAGACCGTCAGCTTTGAGACCCCGGCCTCCGCTGCGACGGCATCCATGCTGGTATTGGCATACCCCTTACTCAGAAACAGAGTTTTCGCCGCATCGAGAATCGCCTGGCGCTTGGCCAAATCCTTGGGTCTGCCTGGACCAATGGGTGCTGAAAGATTGTTCGACATATTCGTTTTTATTACTGGACTGGTGAGTTTGCTATTAATAACATACTCGTCAGTATAATTATTCCAAGCACCATTAGCGAAAGGTCCTTCACCATGTTCCGCTATGCCTTGCCCCTCGCGTTGCCAGTTTCCCTGGCTTTTTTTCTGTCTGCGTGTGGTCACGAAGAGGCGCCTCAAGTCACCATTCGCCCGGCCATGGTGGTGCAGCCAGAGCCTTCGGGGCAGGCGATGGAGAGCTATCCCGGTGAAGTGCGGGCGCGTTATGAGCCAGATCTGGCGTTTCGCATTGGCGGCAAAGTCAGCCGACGACTGGTCGAGGAAGGACAACGCGTCAAGGCCGACCAACCTCTGGCCGAACTCGATCCACAAGACGTACGCCTGCAACTGGACGCCGCCCGCGCCCAGGTCGCCGCCGCCGAGGCCAATCTGAGCCTGGTCCGCGCCGAGCGGGATCGCTACAAGACGCTGATGGACCGGCAGATGGTCAGCCGTTCGCAGTACGACAACACCGAAAACCTTTACCGCTCCGGTGAGGCACGCCTCAAGCAAATCAAAGCCGAATTCAATGTCTCGACCAATCAGGCGAGTTATGCGGTGCTGCGCGCGCCTCAGGATGGCGTGGTGGCCAAGCGGGCCGTGGAAGTCGGGCAAGTGGTGGCGGCCGGGCAAACTGTGTTCACCATAGCTACTGATGGTGAACGTGAAGTGTTGATCAGCCTGCCGGAACAAAGCTTTGGCCGCTTCAAGATCGGTCAGCCGGTGTCGGTAGAACTCTGGACCCAACCGGATCAGCGCTTTGCCGGACGCATCCGCGAACTGTCGCCCGCCGCCGATCCAAAATCGCGCACCTTCGCTGCTCGCATCGCGTTCACCGCCGGCAAAGTCCCGGCGGAACTTGGCCAAAGTGCCCGGGTGTTCATCCAGACCGCAGAAGCCATCGCGCTGTCGGTGCCTTTATCGGCCGTCACGGCAGAAAACGGTGCGACCTACGTTTGGGTGCTCGGTGCCAACAACACCTTGAAAAAAGCCCCGGTCCGCGTCGGCGCCTTCGGCGAGAAAACCGTGCCCGTGCTCGAAGGCCTGAACGCCAGCGACTGGGTCGTGGCCGCCGGTGTTCATGTGCTGCATGACGGGCAGCAAGTGCGCCCGGTGGATCGCTCCAACCGCGTGGTCAATCTGGCGGACAAGGAGTAATTCCCGATGGGTTTCAATCTTTCCGAATGGGCGTTGCGTAATCGTCAGATCGTACTGTTCCTGATGCTCCTGCTGGCCGTAGTCGGCGCACTTTCCTACACCAAACTCGGTCAAAGCGAAGACCCGCCGTTTACCTTCAAGGCAATGGTGATTCGTACCAACTGGCCGGGCGCCACGGCTCAGGAAGTGTCGCGTCAGGTCACCGAGCGCATCGAGAAGAAGTTGATGGAAACCGGCGAGTACGAGCGCATCGTCTCGTTCTCGCGTCCGGGTGAGTCTCAGGTGACGTTTATCGCGCGCGATGCCATGCACTCGGTGGACATTCCCGAGCTCTGGTATCAGGTCCGCAAGAAGGTCAACGACATCCGTCACACCTTGCCACCGGGGATTCAGGGGCCGTTTTTCAACGATGAATTCGGCACCACGTTCGGCAACATCTATGCCCTGACCGGCGACGGTTTTGATTACGCGGTGTTGAAGGATTACGCCGACCGCATCCAGATCCAGCTGCAACGGGTCAAGGATGTGGGCAAGGTCGACCTGCTCGGGTTACAGGACGAGAAGATCTGGATCGAGTTGTCCAACGTCAAGCTCGCCACCCTTGGCTTGCCGTTGGCCGCCGTGCAGCAAGCGCTTGAAGAACAGAACGCGGTGTCGACGGCCGGGTTTTTCGAAACCACCAGTGAGCGATTGCAGCTACGGGTTTCGGGGAATTTTCAGACCGTCGATGAGATCGAGAACTTCCCGATCCGCGTCGGTGATCGCACCTTCCGCATTTCCGATGTGGCTGACGTTCGACGTGGCTTCAACGATCCGCCCGCGCCGCGCATGCGCTTCATGGCCGAAAACGCCATCGGTCTGGCCGTGGCGATGAAGGACGGCGGCGACATTCTGGTCCTGGGCAAGGCACTGGAAATCGAGTTCGACCGTATCCAGAACAACCTCCCGGCCGGCATGCAACTGCGCAAGGTTTCGGACCAGCCAGCCGCAGTGAAAACCGGGGTCGGCGAGTTCATACAGGTGCTGGTGGAAGCCTTGGCAATTGTGTTGCTGGTGAGCTTCTTCTCACTCGGCGTACGCACCGGCATGGTGGTGGCGCTGGCGATTCCGCTGGTCTTGGCCATGACCTTTGCCAGCATGTATTACCTGGGGATCGGCCTGCACAAGATTTCCCTTGGTGCGCTGGTATTGGCGCTGGGCTTGCTGGTGGACGACGCGATCATCGCCGTGGAAATGATGGCGATCAAAATGGAGCAGGGTTTCGACCGCGTGAAGGCAGCGAGCTACGCCTGGACCAGCACGGCGTTCCCTATGCTCACCGGTACACTGATCACGGCCGCCGGGTTTCTGCCGATTGCCACCGCGCAATCGAGCACCGGCGAATACACTCGCTCGATCTTCCAGGTGGTGACCATCGCGTTGCTGGCCTCGTGGGTGGCGGCGGTGGTTTTTGTGCCGTATCTGGGGGAGAAACTCCTGCCGGATCTGGCGAAGATTCATGCCGCCAAACATGGCACGGGTCAGCCCGACCCATATGGCACACCGTTCTATCAACGTGTCAGGCGTCTGGTGGAGTGGTGCGTGCGGCGACGCAAAACGGTGATTGTGCTGACGATCCTGATGTTTATTGCCTCGGTGGCGCTGTTCCGTTTCGTGCCGCAGCAATTCTTCCCTGCGTCGGGCCGGCTGGAGTTGATGATCGATTTGAAACTGGCCGAAGGCGCCTCCCTGAGCAACACCGCCGATGAAGTCAAACGCCTGGAAGCCTTGCTGAAGGATCGCGCCGGTATCGACAATTACGTGGCCTATGTCGGCACCGGCTCACCGCGCTTTTACCTGCCGCTCGATCAGCAATTGCCGGCAGCGAGCTTCGCGCAGGTGGTGGTTCTGGCCAAGAGCATCGAAGATCGAGAAACCCTGCGCACCTGGCTGATCGAAACCCTCAACGAACAATTCCCGGCCTTGCGTGGGCGGGTCACACGCCTGGAAAACGGGCCGCCGGTGGGCTATCCGGTGCAGTTCCGGGTGACCGGAGAGCAC
The DNA here is from genome assembly GCF_031456105.1 of Pseudomonas sp. BE134. Lineage (NCBI taxonomy): Bacteria > Pseudomonadati > Pseudomonadota > Gammaproteobacteria > Pseudomonadales > Pseudomonadaceae > Pseudomonas > Pseudomonas sp. BE134. The sequence goes on from NZ_JAVDUA010000006.1 coordinate 54,860, forward strand.
ATCGACGAAGTCCGCGCACTGGCCCGTAAAGTGGCGGCCAAGGTGCGCGAGAATCCGCACGTGGTCAACGTGCACCTGGATTGGGAAGAGCCCAGCAAAGTGGTGTACCTGAACGTCGATCAGGACCGCGCCCGAGCACTTGGCGTGAGCACGGCGAACCTGTCGAAGTTCCTGCAAAGCTCACTGACCGGTTCCAGCGTCAGCCAGTACCGTGAAGACAACGAGTTGATCGAAATCCTGCTGCGCGGCACCTTGCACGAACGCACCGAACTGTCGTTGCTGCCAAGCCTCGCCGTGCCGACCGACAACGGCCGCAGCGTTGCGCTGTCGCAGATTGCGACGCTGGAATACGGCTTTGAAGAAGGCATCATCTGGCACCGTAATCGCCTGCCGAACGTGACCATCCGCGCCGACATTTATGGCAAGGAACAACCGGCAACGCTGGTGAAACAGATCATGCCGACGCTCGATCCGGTTCGCGCCGAATTGCCGGACGGTTACTTGCTGGACGTCGGCGGCACGGTCGAAGATTCCGCCCGCGGGCAGAACTCGGTGAAGGCCGGCGTGCCGCTGTTCATCGTGGTGGTGCTTACTCTATTGATGCTACAACTGCGCAGTTTCTCTCGCACAGTGATGGTGTTCCTGACCGCGCCGCTGGGGCTGATTGGCGTCACGTTGTTCCTGATCGTGTTCCGTCAGCCATTCGGTTTTGTCGCCATGCTCGGGACCATCGCGCTGTCCGGGATGATCATGCGCAACTCGGTAATCCTGGTGGACCAGATCGAGCAGGACATCGCCGCCGGCCTCAAGCCCTGGCAGGCGATTATCGAGGCAACCGTGCGCCGCTTCCGGCCAATCGTATTGACCGCGCTCGCGGCCGTACTGGCCATGATTCCGTTGTCACGCAGCGTGTTCTTCGGGCCGATGGCGGTGGCGATCATGGGCGGGCTGATTGTGGCGACGGCGCTGACATTGCTGTTCTTGCCGGCGCTGTATGCGGCGTGGTTCAGGGTCGAGAAAGAGCCGGTCTGACTTCCTACATGTATTTCAGATCCCTCTGATATTGAGTCAGGGGAATCTGAATGCTGTACTCAAGCCTCAGTTTCACGAGTTTTTGAGACAGCAGTCATGAAGAAGTCACCAGCTTTAACGGGGAGGGCCGATCCGGTCTTCGACCTGTTGATGAAATCACCCCACAAGGAACGCCTCCCGGACTACCTGGCTCTGCTGAAGCCTCTGGATGATCAGGGGCGTTACCTTCCATTTGATGAATTGCGTTATCGCTGGGCGCCGGGGCTGGATTCCAGGTTGTGCTGGGCCTTGGTCAAAAAGGCCCGGACAGCTCAGTACTCCTGCCTGCTCCCCTTGGGTGATCCGGTCCAGTGGGGCAACTTCATGCTGACGCCGCTGGCGCAGAAAGCCATTTCGGCGGTCGATCGGCAAGCCACCACCGCCGCGCTGGAATACATGACCAGCCAGATCGGTGAGCGCGCACATTTCAGCTATCTGCTCAATGACCTGATCGAAGACGAGGCCATCAGCAGCAGCCAGCTCGAAGGCGCCGCAACCACCACACGAGTGGCCAAGGACATGCTCAAGCGTCATCGCCTGCCGCGTACACCCGATGAGCGAATGGTCATTGGTAACTACCAAATGATGAACTTTGCCTGGGAAAGGCGTTATGAACCGCTTAGCGTGGAGCTCATTACCGCGATGCACCGCGTGGGTGTCGAGGGCATTGATGATGTGCAGTATTCGCCCGGGGAATTGCGTGGCAACGATGATGTGGTGGTGCAGGACGGCGAGGGCAACACCGTGCATACACCACCGCCCGCAGCAGGACTGGTGTCACGATTGCAGCTGCTATCGAAGTGGATCAATCAGTCCCACAACGATATCAACCGTGGGGACTACCTCCATCCACTGGTCAAAGGGATCGCCCTGCATTTTGCCTTGGGTTACGAGCATCCTTTTCGCGATGGCAATGGTCGTGTCGCTCGGGCGCTGTTTTACTGGTTCATGTTCAAAAATGACTATTCGGCGTTTCGCTATATTGCGATCAGTGTTTTGCTGCGCAACGCGCCGGTGAAATACGGGCGCTCGTATTTGAATACCGAGGCCGATGAACTGGACCTGACTTACTTCATCGATTTCCAGTGTTCGGTGATTCTGCGGGCTGTCAGTGGCTTTACCGAGGTCTATCGGAACAGACTGGCCCAGGCCGCACCCGTTGCCTTATCCATCATGGAAGCCGTTTAAATGAAAAAGCCCGCTGAACCTGTAAAGGTCAGCGGGCTTTCTGTCGTGTGGTGGTCGCTAAAAGCTACAACGTCCCAAACACTTTCTTCGCCAGACTGGTCGCTGCCGCCGCAGGGTTCTGGCGGATGGTCTCTTCCTGTTTGCCTATCATCTCGAACAATCCGTTCAGGGCCTGCTCGGTGACGTAGTTTTCGACGTTGGCGTTCTTGGCATCCAGCACACCCATGGTCGCCGCCTGACCCGCGAAGGTGTTGTATTGTTTGGCCAGGCCTACCTGGTCGGTGGCTTGTTTCACAATCGGCAGGAACTTCGCGCGGATCTGCTCGCGGCTGGTTTTGTTCAAGTATTGAGTGGCCGAGTCGTTGCCGCCGCTCAAGATGCCTTTGGCATCGTCCACGCTCATCTTCTTCACTGCGTCCACGAGGATTGGCTGGGCTTGGGTCACGGCGATTTCAGCCGCTTTGTTCATGCTGGTTTCCAGTTCGTCGACCTGATCGCCCATGCCGAACTGCTTCATTTTGCTGGCGACCTTGCCGAGTTTGCCTGGCAAACCGATTTTCACGTCCGGGTTGTTGCTGAAACCACCCGGTGTGCCAAGTTGTTTGACCGCCAGTTGTGTGCCTTGGGTCAGGGCATCCTTGAGGCCGCCAGTGGCATCTGTTTGCGACAGGTCGTTGAGCGTCAGTGCCAGCGCACTGGCGGAGATCATCAAGCCTGCGCAGAGGCCGGAAAAGCGAAGGGTAGGGCGGAGCATGGCAGCTTCCTTGTTCGGAAAGAGGAGATTAGGTGACAGTGTCGACGTCGATAAGGGTCAGTCGGCCTGTGGCGCAGGCACGAGTTGATCCGCCGCATCTTCACTGCGATGCAATGCCACCTGACGGATCGACAAGCGAATCTCTGCCGGCAACACCCGTTTGGCCGCACCTTCGGCCAGTTCGCCGAGCAATTCGCGATAGCTCAACTTGCCGGCTTCATCGCGCTTGAGTACGTCGAGGTCCAACATGGTCTGGATGAAGTGACGGAACAGGCTCTTGTCGAAGAACTCCGGGGCGTTCAGGCCATGCAGGATCGACAGGCGCTGGGCCATGACCGTGCACAGGTCTTCGAGTTCTTCGGCGCTGATGCTGTTCTGGCCGCTGTTGAGCAGCAAAGAGACGGTCATGTAGAAGCGCTGCAAGGTCTGGGCGATGCTCTTCGACAACAAGGTCAGCAACACGAAATGCCGCGAACTTGGCGCCGGGCGCAGGTAGACATTGTTTTCGAACCGCAGCAGGCCTTGTTCGACAAACGCTTCCAGCCATTGGTCAATCACGGCGTCCAGCTCATCCATGGACCAGCGAATGAACAGTTCCGATTGCAGGTACGGATACAGCGCGCGGGTGTAGCGCAGGATCTGTTCGCGGCTCATGCGCGAGGCGCTCTGGAAGAAACTCGCCAGCAGCGCCGGCAACGCAAAGATGTGCAGCACGTTGTTGCGGTAGTAGGTCATCAAGACGGCGTTTTGCTCGTCCAGATACAAGATCTTGCCCAGGGCATCGCTCTGCTCGGACAGCAAATCCATGTCCTTCACGTGCTCGATCAGCGCGCGACCGTCACCCTCCGGCAACGTGGTGTGCGGCGAGTAAGGCACCTTGCGCAACAGCGCCAGATACAAATCGAGCACCCGTGCCATGGCGCGATCATCCAGCGCCAGACGGCTGGTGGAGAGCAACGCCAAGGCCACCAGGTTGACCGGGTTGATCGCTGCCGCTTCGTTCAGATGTTGCGCGACTTTCTCGCCGAGACGGTTAGTCGTTTCGTTGAGCCAGGCCGGTTTGAATTGCGGGCCGAGGGCCTGTTGGCGCCAGTCCGGCTGCTCGCTGTCAAGGAATTCCGCCAGTTTGATCGGTTCGCCGAAGTTTACCGCCACCTGGCCGAAGCGCTGTTTGAGCGCGCCGATGACTTTGAAAATATCGAAGATCGATTCTTTCTTTTTGGTCGCGCCACGCAGTTCGCCGAGGTAAGTCCGGCCTTCGAGCACGCGTTCGTAACCGATATAAACCGGCACGAACACGATGGGCATGCGCGACGAACGCAGGAAGCTGCGCAGGGTAATCGCCAGCATCCCGGTTTTCGGTTGCAGCATGCGACCGGTGCGCGAACGGCCGCCTTCGACGAAGTACTCGACCGGGAAGCCTTTGGTGAAGAGGGTGTGCAGGTACTCGTTGAACACCGAGGTGTACAGCGGGTTGCCCTTGAAGGTACGGCGCATGAAGAACGCACCGCCGCGACGCAGCAGGCCGCCGATCCCTGGCATGTTGAGGTTGATCCCGGCGGCGATGTGCGGCGGGGTCAGGCCATTGCGAAATAGCAAATAGGACAGCAGCAGGTAGTCGATGTGGCTGCGGTGGCAGGGTACGTAGATCACTTCGTAACCCGGGGCGACCTTTTGCACGCCTTCGATGTTGTTGACCTTGATGCCGTCGTAGATCTTGTTCCAGAACCAGCTCAGCACCACTTCCATGAAGCGGATCGCGGTGTAGGTGTAGTCCGAGGCGATCTCGTTGCCGTAGCGCAGGGCCTGGGCCTTGGCTTTTTCCGGGGAAATATTCTCGCGCTCGGCTTCGTCGAGGATCGCTTGCTTGACCAGTGGTTGATTGAGCAAGCCTTTGACCAGATTACGGCGGTGGGAAATGTCCGGACCGATGACGGCGGCTTTGAGGTTGCGAAAGTGCACCCGCAGGATCCGCTGGGCCATGCGCACGGTGCGCTCGTGTCCCTTGTTTTGATCGATCAGCTCACGCAGATGGATCGGCGCGGAGAACTGCACGCGGGTCTTGCGCCCCAGCACAATGATGCTCAGCAAGCGGCGTAGACGTCCGGTGACGGCCCAGCTGTCAGCGAAGAGCAGTTTCCACGGGCTCGATTCGCTGTCCGGTGACTGACCCCAGAACACGCTGACCGGAATGATCTGCGCATCTTCGGCGGCGTTCTGGCTCAGGGCACTGACCAGACGGGTCAGGGCTGGCGGCGCGCCGCGTTTGTCCTGGCGACCGAGCCAGTCGGGGTCTGGAGTCAGATAAAAGAATGCGGCAGGTTCCACCAACGTACCCACCGATACCGGCAACACCGGGCGGGGCAGGCCAGCCTTGCGGCATTCGGTATCGACCACGGCGAGGTCGGTCAGCGAGGGGTTTTGCAGGACGTAGAACACCGGGCGACTGCGGTCGAGGTCAAGGGTGAACGACGACTGGTTGATCGTCTCCGAGCGAACCCAGAGATACAACAGTCGGCGCAAGGTGCCAAACACAAGACGGCGGAACGGGGAGCGGGTCATACGGCTTCTGCGTGAGTGAAATAAAACCGAGCAGTTGCTCGGGGGGCTCACAGTGTGCCGGATTCATGGAAAATCGGCAAAAAAGCACTTAAGTAAACTCCGTTTGAGAGTTTTAGCGCCTGACATATACTCGGCGAGCCGACACTGGCTAAATAGTGGCATTTATCAGTGCAAGCAATGTTCCCGAGGCTTTCCTGCGAAAAGCCCGATCAATAATAAAAAAGGAGTATGAACAGATGGCAACACGTGAAACCGGCAACGTGAAGTGGTTCAACGACGCCAAGGGCTACGGCTTTATTCAACGCGAGGATGGCATGGACGTGTTCGTGCACTACCGCGCGATTCGCGGCGAAGGGCACCGTTCGCTGGCTGAAGGTCAGCCGGTTGAATATGCCGTGGTGACGGGCGAGAAAGGGCTGCAGGCTGAAGACGTTGTAGGCTTTTAAACCCGATCTTCAGATCACCCAAAACCAATGTGGGAGCGAGCCTGCTCGCGAATGCGGTTTATCAGTCAACATCTAAGTTGAATGACACACCGCATTCGCGAGCAGGCTCGCTCCCACATTTGACTCGCGTCTGTCTTACGCGGTTTTCCAGGTGATTTCTTCTTCACCGTCCGCGCTGATGCGCATCCAGCGATCCGCTGTTTCTTCACCTTCTTCCTCGACCCACGTACCCGGCGCGCAACGCACTTCGACGTTCAATGCGGCAAAGGCTGCGCGGGCGCAGGCGATGTCGTCTTCCCATGGGGTCTGGTCGCTGTCCAGGAACAGGCTGTTCCATTTGCCCACGGCCTTGGGCAGCCAGGTAACCGGTACATTGCCGGCCTTGCACTTGTAGGTTTGCCCTTTCTGAACCCAGTCGGTGCACGGGCCCAAAGCAGTGCCGAGCCAGGCCGCAATGGCCTTGTAGTCGACGTCGGCGTCTTTCAGGTAAATCTCGATATCGGGTTGGCGCATGGATGTCCTCACTGCGGGTCTGAAAAATCCATTCGCGGATTTAGCCGGCCTCAAGCTGTTTGCTCAAGACCAAAATTTAAGAGTTTATTGAAGAACAAAATAATCGTAGCGCATCGACACGGTGACCTCGAACGGCTCGGCCTGTTCGATGACTGCCGCCCGGCGTTCGGCACTGGCGCGCCAGCCGTGGGGTGTCATGGCCAACAGGTTCGCCCGGTCCTGACCGTTTGAAAGCGTCAGTTTGAATTCCAGGGTTTCGCTGTGTTGCAGCGCCATGCCTTCCGGCACCAAGGCCAGATGCTTGTCGTCGGTGTATTCACGCACTTCGTCGTACAACCGCTCGCGCAATTCCATCAAGTGGCCACTGGTCGGCCCGACTTTCATCAAGCCGCCACCGGGGCTGAGCAGGCGCTTGGCTTCTTCCCAGTCGAGCGGGCTGAAGACGCTGGCGAGAAACTGGCAACTGCCCGAAGCCAACGGCACCCGCGCCATGCTGGCGATCAACCAGGTCAGTTGCGGGTTGCGTTTACAGGCGCGTTTCACCGCTTCCCGGGAGATGTCCAACGCGTAACCATCGGCGTTCGGCAAGGCCTCGGCGATTTGCGCGGTGTAGTAACCCTCGCCACAGCCGATGTCGAGCCAGCGTTGTGGTGCATATTGCGCCGCCAGTTCGGCCAGACGCTTGGCCACCGGCGCGTAATGGCCGGCGTTCAAGAAGTCGCGGCGGGCTTCGACCATGGCCAGGTTATCCCCAGGGTCGCGGCTGTTTTTGTGCTGCACCGGCAACAGGTTCAGGTAACCCTGGCGCGCGCGGTCGAAACGATGCCCGGCGGGGCACGCCACGCCGTTGTCCACCGCGTTCAGCGGTTCGCTGCAGATCGGGCAGGCGAGCATCAGGCGAGCAACTTGATCAGGGTCTGGTAGTAGATTTCGGTCAGCACATCGAGGTCAGCGGCCAGTACGCGCTCGTTGACCTGGTGGATCGTCGCGTTGACCGGCCCCAGTTCAACCACTTGCGTGCCCATGGTCGCGATGAAACGACCGTCGGAGGTGCCGCCGCTGGTGGAGGCCTTGGTTTCACGACCGGTGATGTCCTTGATGCTCGATGCGACCGCGTCCAGCAACGCACCCGGTTCGGTGAGGAATGGCAGACCGGACAGCGCCCAGTCGATGTGCCAGTCCAGGCCGTGCTTGTCGAGAATGTCGGCGACGCGCTTTTGCAGGCCTTCAACGGTGGATTCGGTGGAGAAGCGGAAATTGAACACCGCCACCAGGTCACCCGGAATCACGTTGGTCGCGCCGGTGCCGGAGTTGACGTTGGAGATCTGGAAACTGGTCGGCGGGAAGAAATCGTTGCCGTGGTCCCAATGCTCTGCGGCCAGTTCAGCCAGGGCCGGGGCGGCGAGGTGGATCGGGTTCTTGGCGAGGTGCGGATAGGCCACGTGACCTTGCACACCGCGAACGGTCAGTTTGGCACCGAGGGAGCCGCGACGGCCATTCTTGACCACGTCACCCACCAGGGTGGTGCTCGACGGCTCGCCGACGATGCACCAGTCCAGACGTTCCTTGCGCGCGGCGAGGCGTTCAACCACAGCCTTGGTACCGTGATGTGCCGGGCCTTCTTCGTCGCTGGTGATCAGGAAAGCCACTTTGCCCTTGTGATCCGGGTAGTCGGCGACAAAGCGCTCGGCGGCCACGGTCATGGACGCGAGGCTGCCTTTCATGTCCGCCGCGCCACGGCCGCAGAGCATGCCATGTTCGTCGATCAGCGCGTTGAACGGGTCGATCTGCCAGGCGGTCACCGGGCCGGTCGGCACCACGTCGGTGTGACCGGCGAAGCACAGCACCGGACCGTCGTGTTTACCGTGGGTCGCCCAGAAGTTATCCACATCTTCGATGCGCATCGGTTCCAGCATGAAACCGGCATCGCCCAGGCGCTGCATCATCTGCTTCTGGCAATCGGCGTCGAGCGGCGTCACGGACGGACGGCGGATCAGGTCGATGGCGAGTTGAAGGGTCGGCGAAAGGTCGGCGTGGGCCGTCATGGAAAACTCCGGAAAACTGTAAATGTGGGAGCGAGCCTGCTCGCGATGAACGATGACACGGTCTGTATGACAAACCTCATCGCCTGCATCGCGAGCAGGCTCGCTCCCACAGGTATTGGGTCAAGCCATTGGGCGCAAGGCCTGCAAAATGGCGGTTATCTTAAAGCAAAACGGCGACCATTGGCCGCCGTTTAGTGCATCTGTACAGATTTAGACGGCTGGTACCGGCTCAGGCTCGGCGGCCGGTTTGGGCAGCGAAGACAGAAATGCCATGACCAGCGCCGCCAGATACGGCAACGACTGCACCAGCAACATGATCACCCAGAAGCGCATGTCGTTGCTCGGCAAGCCGTTCACCAGGAAGATCCCCAGCGCCGCGCCCCACAACAGCAGCATGATGAACACCTCTTCACGCGCTTCCGAAATGGCGACCCAGAAGCCATGGTTGTCGGCGTTTTTCGGCGTGCGGAAGAATGGAATGCTGCTGGTGAAGAAACCGTACAGCACCGCTTTGGCGATGGTGTGCGACAACGCGAGCCCGGCCAGAGCCGCGCAGAACGCATCTTTCAGGTTCACACCGACGGCGCGGCGATACAGGAAAATGATCTTGCCGACCTTGAACACGAACAGCGCTAACGGCGGGATCGCGAAAATCAGCAACGGTGGATCGACCCGCTGCGGCACGATAATCATCGCCGCCGACCACAACAACGCGCCGACCGTGAAGAAGATGTTCATGCCATCCGCAACCCACGGCAACCAGCCCGCGAGGAAGTGGTAACGCTGGCCACGGGTCAGTTCAGTGTCCTTGCCGCGCAGCAGGCTGCGCGTGTGACGCTTGATGATCTGAATCGCTCCGTAGGCCCAGCGGAAACGCTGTTTCTTGAAGTCGATAAAGGTATCGGGCATCAGGCCTTTGCCATAGCTGGTGTGGTAATACGCCGCCGACAGGCCTTTTTCGAACACGCGCAGACCCAACTCGGCGTCTTCACAGATGCACCAGTCAGCCCAACCGAGTTCCTCAAGCACCGAGCGTCGGGTCATGGTCATGGTGCCGTGCTGGATGATCGCGTCACGGTCGTTACGGGTGACCATGCCGATGTGGAAAAAGCCTTTGTATTCCGCGTAGCACAGCTTCTTGAAGGTGCTTTCGTTCTGATCGCGGTAATCCTGCGGCGACTGCACCACAGCAATTTTCGGGTCGGCGAAGTGCGGAACCATGTGCTTGAGCCAGTTCGGGTCGACGCAGTAGTCCGAATCGATCACCGCGATGACTTCGGCATCCTTGGCCGTGTGCGGAATCAGGTAATTCAGTGCGCCGCCCTTGAAACCGGCCAGCGGGGCAACGTGGAAGAACTTGAAGCGCGGGCCGAGGGTTGCGCAATAATCGCGTACCGGTTCCCAGACCGCCGGGTCCTTGGTGTTGTTGTCGATGATCAGGACTTCGAAGTCCGGGTAGTCGAGGTTGGCCAGGGCATTGAGGGTCTGTTTGACCATCTCCGGCGGCTCGTTGTAGCAGGGCACGTGGATCGAGACTTTCGGTCTGTAGTCCGAATCGCCCACCACCGGCAGGAATTCACGCCGGCGCTTGTGGGTCCAGACGGCTTCGGCCAGTTCATGGGCCTCGGTCAGCAAAACAATAAAGACCCCGAGTGCACCGAGGGCCAGGAGGAATCCGACGGTCAGGCTGAACCAGGTGCTGTATTGCTGGCTGTAGTCATAGCCGATCCACACCAACACCGAGCCGCACAGAAACGCGATGAAGGTCAGGAAGGTACGGCCACGTTGGCGCAGGGCCGAGCCATCAATCATCAGCAGGGTCAGGGACAGCAACGCCAACACGGCCGAACCGATCGCCAGCACCCGCCATTGCGGGATTGCGACCACCGGGCCTTCGAAGTTGAATTTCTGCTGGCGCGCGGCGTTGAACACACCCCAATACGCGCCCACCGAACCTTCGTCGCTGGCTTTCCACGGCTGGTCAAACGCTTCGATCACGAAGTAGTTGAAGCCCTGACGGTTGAGCTTGTTGACCAAGGTACGCAGGTAAATCGCCTGATCCGCCGGGCTGGCATCGGTGCCGCCACGCATACGACCGTTGCTCGGCCAGCCAACCTCCGAGAGCAGCAGTGGTTTTTTCGGGAACATCTTTTTCAGGTCGCGGGCGCGATCGAGAACGAACTGACCGGCCTTGTCCACCGGGATAAATTCCCAGTAAGGCAGGACGTGGGCCGCGATCAGGTCGACGTGTTTGGCCAGTTCTGGGTGTTCTTCCCAGACGTGCCACTGCTCGGAGGTGGTCACCGGCACTTTCACGGCCGCGCGGACGCGATCCAGCAGTACGCTGAGTTCGGCGGCAGTAATTTCCTTACGGAAGATTGCCTCGTTGCCTACAACCACACGAACCACGCTGCGCGAGGTGTTGGCGATTTCGATGGCGCGAGTGATTTCGCGCTCATTGCGCTCCTGGTCCGGGCTGATCCAGATCCCCAGGGTGACCCGCAGGCCGAATTCTTCTGCCAGTTTGGGAATGTCTCCCAAGGTGCCATCGACTGAGTAAGTACGGATGTTGTCCGTCAGCTTGCTCATGATCTCCAAGTCGCGACGCATTTGATCGTCGGTCGGGTATTGCTCTTTTTGTGGGTACTGGCCTTGCTGGTACGGCGAGTACGAGAAACCAGCGATCTGTTCAGGCCAGTTGGGGGCGGTGACCGGGCGATTGACTAGCGCCCAGAAGCCGGTAAACAAGGCTGCGATGGCGAGCACCACGACCAGGTTGAGTCCAAATTTACGCGATGACATGGTTATTTCGGGTTCCGGAGGCAGTGGAACGAAGGAACGGTCGGCAGGACGGCTGCCAAAGGACTTTTGGGCGCGCATCCTACACCGTGCTTTCACTTGCCGTACAAGAGGCAAGGAAAAGTCTGACGTTGGGCAATCCCGTTTCACATAAGTTCTTACACTTGTAGCCGGAAGGTTAAAAGTTCTCGCGCTGTGGCCCTATAATGCGCGCCGGTTTTTGGGGTATTGGTCATGAGCACAGAAGATCCGCGGTTTGCAGGCATCGCCCGTTTGTATGGCATTGAGGGGCTGGAGCGCCTGCGCGCGGCGCATGTGGCGATTGTCGGCGTCGGTGGCGTCGGTTCCTGGGCGGCAGAAGCCGTTGCCCGTTGTGGCGTGGGCGAGATTTCGCTGTTTGACCTGGACGACGTCTGCGTTAGCAACGCCAACCGTCAGTTGCACGCGCTGGACAGCACCGTCGGCAAACCCAAGGTAGAAGTGATGGCCGAGCGCCTGCGCGGGATCAACCCGGACTGCACGGTGCACGCGGTGGCGGATTTCGTCACCCGCGATACCATGGCCGAGTACATCACGCCGAACATTGACTGCGTGATCGATTGCATCGACAGCGTTAATGCCAAGGCCGCGCTGATTGCCTGGTGCAAGCGACGCAAGATCCAGATCATCACCACCGGCGGCGCGGGCGGGCAGATCGACCCGACGCTGATTCAGGTGTGCGACTTGAACCGCACGTTCAATGATCCGTTGGCGTCGAAAGTTCGTTCTACATTGCGCCGCGATTACAATTTCTCCCGCACAGTGACGCGCCATTACAGTGTGCCGTGTGTATTTTCCACCGAGCAACTGCGCTACCCGAAACCCGATGGCAGCATTTGCTTGCAGAAAAGTTTTGTCGGAGATGGCGTGAAGCTGGACTGTGCCGGCGGGTTTGGCGCGGTGATGATGGTGACGGCGACGTTCGGCATGGTCGCGGCGACCAAGGCTGTGGATAAGATTGTGGCGGGTGTGCGGCGCCCTTCGGATCGGGTTAAACCTGAGGCTTGATCGCCGAAAACGAGAAAAGCCCTGCAAGCGTAAACCTGCAGGGCTTCTCGGTCAGGCTGACCAGTTCATTAAGCCCGGCATAAAAGCCGGGTTTTTTGACTGGCGTCGAGCTTAAGCGGTGAAGGTTTTGCCTTCGAACTGCTCAGCCACGAATTTCCAGTTGACCAGGTTCCAGAACGCTTCAACGTACTTCGGACGCAGGTTGCGGTAGTCGATGTAGTAAGCGTGTTCCCAGACGTCGCAGGTCAGCAGCGGGGTGTCGCCGCTGGTCAGCGGGTTGCCGGCGCCGATGGTGCTGGCCAGGGCCAGGGAACCGTCAGCCTTTTTCACCAGCCAGCCCCAACCGGAACCAAAGGTGCCGATGGAAGTCTTGCTGAACTCTTCCTTGAACTTGTCGAACGAACCAAAGGCAGCGTTGATGGCATCAGCCAGCGCGCCTGTTGGTTGACCGCCGGCGTTTGGTGCCAGGCAGTTCCAGTAGAAGGTGTGGTTCCAGACCTGAGCGGCGTTGTTGAAGATACCGCCCGAGGAAGATTTAACGATTTCTTCCAGGGTCTTGCCTTCGAACTCGGTGCCTGGCACCAGGTTGTTCAGGTTCACGACGTAGGTGTTGTGGTGCTTGTCGTGGTGGTATTCCAGGGTTTCCTTGGAAATGTGCGGCTGCAGGGCGTCGTGTGCGTAAGGCAGCGGCGGCAATTCGAAAGCCATGATGATTCTCCTAATCAGGTCAGTTGCGGTGAGCGCAAGGCCGATCACGGGCGGCCAGACAAGCGCCGGGGAGTTTGTACTCTTTGCGGCGCAGGGAATCGGATCATAGCACCGGGGGTGCGGCATAACCACGCAACAACTGTGTGGAATAGAGGTTCCAGAGCCATTTGGAATAATTAAGGGGCGACGATTAATTGAAAGGCCACGGCAAACATCATCACCGCCACCAGCAGATCGAGAATTCTCCAGGTGCCAGGCCGTGCGAGCCAAGGCGCCAACCATGCCGCGCCCAACGCCAAGGTGAAGAACCACAGTAACGACGCACTCGCCGCGCCCACGACATAAGCGCCAGGCTCGGTTTGCTGCGCACCGAGGGAGCCAATCAGTAAAACCGTGTCCAGATAAACGTGTGGGTTGAGCAATGTCACTGCCAACGCGCTGAGCATGACCGCCCGCAGTGAGCGAGCAGTCTGGTTTTCACCCTGTTGCAGGCTCTGTTTCGAGCAGGCCCTGCGCAATGCCTGGCTGCCATACCAAATCAGAAACACCGCGCCTCCCCAGCGGGCAACCGCCAGCAATGTCGGGTTTTGCGCGAGCACGGTCGCCAGACCGAACACGCCTGCGGCGACCAGCAGTGCATCGCACGTCACGCACAACGCTGCCACCGGCAGGTGATGTTCACGCCGAAGACTTTGCGCCAGCACAAACGCATTCTGCGTGCCGATCGCCATGATCAGCCCGGCGGCCACCAACAGGCCGTTCACATAGCTTTGCCACATAAGGTTTACTCCGCGTTGGCTGCAAGGTCGCGCAGCACGCGCAGTGCGCGTTCGGCGTCGGCTTGACCGACAAACAGGTGGTCGTGGTAGTAACCGGCGATCACGTTGCAACTGATGCCGGCCTTGCCTAACGCGGTGGCGAAGGCGGCGGTCAGGCCGACGGCTTCCAGCGCCGAGTGAACATTCAAGGTGATCCAGGCCGCGACGTAATCGAAGCTGAAACCGGCCTGTTCGGCGTGGGAACGTTCCAGAATCACGGTCAGGCCTTCCTGCTCGCGAAAGCTGCCGACAATCTCAAGGCCCGCCGGCAGCTTGCCGTCGCGCAGGGTGCAAAACACATATTCGCCGGCGTTGAGTTGGGGGCTCATGCTGCGAAGCAGGGTTGCCAATGATGTTTCGCCAGCCATGTCGGTGTTCCTTGTTCAAGAGATCTTGATGGGCATTCTCCGCTGCTAACCTGTATAAGAAAAACCAATCATGCTGATCGCTCATTAGGAAAACTGATGTTCGACTATAAATTACTGTCTGCCTTGGCCGCCGTGGTCGAGCAAGCCGGTTTCGAACGGGCCGCCCAGGTGCTCGGGTTGTCGCAATCGGCGATCTCACAGCGCATCAAGCTGCTGGAGGCGCGGGTCGGCCAGCCGGTGCTGGTGCGGGTTACGCCGCCGGCCCCGACGGACATTGGCCGTCGCCTGCTCAACCATGTGCAGCAGGTACGTTTGCTGGAGCGCGACTTGCAGTCCCTGGTGCCGGCGCTGGATGAAGAGGGCCTGCCGGAGCGCCTGCGCATCGCCTTGAATGCCGACAGCCTTGCCACTTGGTGGGCGCAAGCGGTGGGCGACTTTTGCGCCGAACAACACCTGCTGCTGGACCTGGTCGTCGAAGACCAGACCGTCGGCCTCAAACGCATGCGTGCCGGAGAAGTAGCGGGGTGTCTGTGCGCCAGCGAGCGCCCGGTGGCCGGTGCCCGCAGCGTTCTGCTGGGGGCCATGCGTTATCGGGCGTTGGCCAGTCCGGCGTTCATCGCGCGCCATTTTCCGGACGGCGTTCGCGCCGACCGACTGGCGAAAACCCCGGCGCTGGTCTTTGGCCCGGACGATTTCCTGCAACATCGCTACCTTGCTTCGCTGGGGGTGGATGGCGGTTTCCAACACCATTTATGCCCCTCGTCTGAAGGCTTCATTCGTTTGACCGAGGCCGGTCTCGGCTGGGGGCTGGTCCCGGAATTACAGGTGCGCGAGCAACTGGAGCGTGGTGTTTTGAGGGAGCTTTTGCCAGATAAGCCCATCGACGTGCCGCTGTACTGGCATCATTGGCGCAATGGCGGTCAACTTCTGGGGTTGTTGACCGACCAATTGGTGCGTTCGTCGAAGCAATGGCTGGTGCCTTGGACGCAGCCGTAAGCGTCAAGCTGCAAGCGGCAAGTGAGCGCTTGCGGATCGTTTTTAACTTGCAGCTTGTGGCTTGAAGCTTACATCTGCATTTGTGGAGCACTACATGAAAATTCTGGTCACCGGCGCAAGCGGCTTCATTGGCGGACGCTTTGCGCGTTTCGCCCTGGAGCAGGGCCTGGACGTGCGGGTCAACGGTCGCCGGGCCGAAAGTGTCGAACACTTGGTGCGCCGTGGCGCCGAGTTTATTCAGGGCGACTTGAGCGACCCGGAACTGGCGCGCGAGCTGTGTTCAGACGTCGAGGCCGTGGTCCATTGCGCGGGGGCGGTGGGGTTGTGGGGACGCTATCAGGACTTTCATCAAGGCAACGTCCAGGTCACGGAAAACGTGGTCGAGGCTTGTCTGAAGCAGCGCGTTCGCCGGTTGGTGCACCTGTCCTCGCCGTCGATCTACTTCGATGGCCGAGATCGACTGGGCTTGACCGAAGAACAGGTGCCCAAGCGTTTCAAGCATCCTTACGCCGCGACCAAATTCCTGGCCGAGCAGAAAGTCTTCGGCGCCCAGGAGTTCGGTCTGGAAACCCTGGCCCTGCGCCCGCGTTTCGTCACAGGTGCCGGTGACATGAGCATTTTTCCGCGACTGCTGAAAATGCAGCGCAAAGGACGCTTGGCGATCATCGGTAATGGCCTGAACAAGGTCGATTTCACCAGTGTGCAAAACCTCAACGAGGCGTTGCTCAGCAGTTTGCTCGCCAGCGGCTCGGCCTTGGGCAAGGCCTACAACATCAGTAACGGAACGCCGATTCCCTTGTGGGATGTCGTCAATTACGTCATGCGCAACATGGAAGTCCCACAAGTGACGCGCTACCGTTCCTACGGTTTGGGCTACGCCGCCGCAGCGCTCAACGAAGGGGTGTGCAAGCTATGGCCGGGGCGTCCCGAGCCGACCTTGTCGCGACTGGGGATGCAGGTCATGAACAAAAACTTCACCCTGGACATCAGCCGCGCCCGGCATTACCTGGACTACGATCCGAAAGTCAGCCTCTGGGCCGCCCTCGATGAATTTTGCAGTTGGTGGAAGGCTCAGGACATCCGCTGACCTGCCAGCCTGGCCTGCCGGCACTGAACCGAGTCGGGTGTAGAGAGTCAATCGGTGCGGCTGTGGGGGTTATACTCGCCGCATAAAGCCATCACCTCGTTCTACAAAGGTTGATTCAATGTCCATGCGTAACGATGCCAACGACGATTTCGATGTACCGAGTCTGCGTGCTGACAGCCTCGACGATGATTACCCGCCTACCGTTCGTACTCGCGTGCATTCGCGGCCGGCGCCGGTGGTAAAAGTCAAAAGCGCCAGCACAGGCCCACTGTGGGCGTTGGTCGGAGCGTTGTTTTTTGCGTTTGCCGGCCTTGCCTGGTGGAGTTTTCAGCAGATCTCGCTGATGGAACAACAACTGGTGGCCACCCAGGAAAGTTTCGCGCGTATCAGCGAGGAAGCCGCAGGGCGCTTGCAGGACATTTCCGGCAAGGTCGTCGCCAGCCAGACCAACGTCACCAGCGACAGCGAAGCGCTGAAGCTGCAAATCAAAGTCCTGGAATCCAAACTGCTGGATCAAGGCAAACAGCAAGAAGGCGTTGTTGGGCAGGCCTCGGATCTGGACAAGCGTCTGGCGCAGATGACGGCACAAACCAGTGAACTGGATAAGCGACTGGCGCAACTCACCGCCCAGGACACAGAGCATCAGGCGGCCAATACGCAATTGCAGGCCCAGGTCAAAGCCTTGAGCGCTGAACTCACCGCCCTGAAAAGCGCGCCGGACGACAGCAGCAAATTCGACGCTCAGCTCAAGAGCCTGGGCGCCGACATTGCCGCGCTGAAAAAACAAGGCAACCCAAGCGCCGCTATCGAGCGTCTGGAGGAAGAGATAATTGTGCTCAAAAGCGTGCAGGACAACCGTCCGGCCGCTGCGCAAGGTTCCACCAATACCGCCGAGTTTGACGCGTTTCGCGGCCAGGTCACCCGTAATATCAACACTCTTCAGGCGCAGATCCAGAATTTGCAGCAACAACTTCGCGCACGGCAGTAGAGCCGCCACACCGCTCCTGTAGCAACTGGCGCAGCCTGCGTCGGCCGGTCCGCGCTCGGGCGAAGCAGTCGTGAAATCAGTCCACGCGTTTATCAGACAAATTGCGGGGTCGGGACACAGCCTCGCTGGGGCTCGACAGCTGCTACAAATTCGTAGATATCCAACGGCCGTCTACGCTCTTGAAACACCAATAAGATTGAGGGATGCACTATGGGGGTTCTGCAAAAACTGGCATTGCTGGGCGCGATGCTACTCCTGTGCCTCGGGCAGGCTCAGGCCGCCGGTACGGAAAAGGAAGACAGTCAGGCCGCCAAAGCCTTGCTGGAGAAGGCCCTGGCCTATTACCACGACAATGGCGACAAGGCTTTCGCGGCATTCAGTCGTCAGGGCGAGTTTGTCGACAAGGATCGCTACGTCTTTGTGGTCGACACCAAAGGTGTGATGCTCGCGAGCGGCGGGCCGTCTGCGGCGTTGATCGGACGTGATGTCACCGAAACCCTCGGGCCGGACTTGCAGAAAGCCTTCAAGGACGCGGTTAACGTGCCGGAGAGCAATGGTATTCAGGAGGCGGAATACCGCTGGCAGAACTGGGAGGACGGCAAAGTCGAGCGCAAACATGTGTACTTCCAGCGCGTCGGTCAACGGATTCTGGCGGTCGGTTACTACCTGCCACGGGCATCGGCGGAACAGGCAATGGCGCTGCTGAACAAAGCCGCGACCGATCTGGCCAAGGACGAGAAGGGTACGCTGACCGCGATCAACTCCCTCAAGGGCGGTTACTTGCAGGATGATCTGTATGTGTTCGTTGTCGACCTGAACACCCAACGTTACGTGGCCCACGGCACCAACCTGCGGCTGGTCAACACCGACTTTGGCGCGATCAAGGACCCGGAAGGCAATCCGGTGGGTGAGCCGATCCTGGCTTTGATGGCCAAGAAGGATTATGGCGATTACAAGTACCGCTGGAAAAACCCGGTGACCAACAAGATTGAAGACAAGCATGCCTACCTGAAAAAGGTCGGGCATTTCCTGGTGGCTGTCGGGTATTACAGCCCTTGATTTTCAGTGACTGACAGACCGATTTCGCGAGCAGGCTCGCTCCCACAGTAGATCGCCGGTTATCACAAAATTTGTGTACGCCAGAGATCAGGGTGGGAGCGAGCCTGCTCGCGATGGCCACAATTCGGTCCAACTATCGAACCTTATCCTCCCGCCCCCGCAACAACCTGTTTGGCATCGCAACCGCCGCCGCCAACCCCAGCAGCGACACCGCCGCGCTCACCATCAGCAAATGCCTGAACGTCAGCAACAACTCGGCGCGCAAAGCGTTTTGTGCATCCCCCGGTGCAGCGTTCAAGCCGTCGAGCAGGACATTGCCCGAACTGCCCTCGGCGATCAGCGACGAACCGGCCATGTGGGCAAAGTTCGAGTCCTGCAGCAACGCCAGCAACAGCGCCGACATCAACGCCACTCCCACCGCGCCGCCCAGCGAGCGAAACAGGTTGGTGGTGCTGGTCGCTACGCCGATATCACGCTGTTCCACCGCGTTCTGCGTGCCGACCAATGACGTCGGGAATTGCATGCCGCCAGCGATCCCGCACAACAACATGAACAGGCTACTGAGCCAAAAAGCCTGCGGCGGGCTGAACGCCATGCCCAGAATCGAGATCGGCATCAACGCCGCCCCGGTCAGGATCATCGGCTTGTAGCGACCGGTCACCGAAGTCCGACGGCCGGCAAAGTACGCACCGATCGGCAACCCCATGGCCAGTGGCAACAAGTGCAGCGCGGCGCTGTCGGCCCCGGCGCCGGTGACGCTCTGGAAGCGCAGCGGCATCAGCACGATCAGCGAGATCGCCTGGAAGCTGGTGAAGAAAATCGTGCACCAGCACAGGATCGCGTTGCGGTTGGCGAACAGATGCATCGGCAGCAACGGTTCCCGTGCCCGGCGTTCATGCCAGACGAACACCCCAAGCACCAGTACCGCACAGGCAAACAGTCCCAGCACCTCAGGGCCGCGCCACGAATGACCCTGGCCGACCTGAGTGATGCCCAGCAACAACGCGGTCAATCCGATGATCATCAGTAACGTGCCGAGGTAGTCGATGATCGGTTTGCGCTGCGGCACCGGCAGCCCGACCAGGGTGCGATTGGCCACTAGCCAGGCACCGACGCCCAGCGGCAGATTGATCAAAAACACCCAGCGCCAGGACAAGTACTCGGTCATGTAGCCGCCGAGCACCGGGCCGGCCACGCTGGCAACAGCGTACATGCTGCTGAAATAACCCTGATAACGCCCGCGTTCCCGGGGCGGGACGATGTCACCGATGATCGCCTGGCTGACCGAAATCATCCCGCCTGCACCGATGCCTTGAAGGATCCGCGCCAGGACCAATTGCTCCATGCTCTGGGCCATGCCGCAGAACAACGAGGCCAGGGTGAACAGCCCCATGCCGAACAGCATCAGCTTGCGCCGACCATACAAATCGCCGAGCTTGCCGTAGATCGGCACCGCCACCGTCATCGCCACCATGTACCCGGAAATCACCCAGGCCAGCAGGCTGACGTCCTTGAACTGAGCGGAAATCGCCGGCATCGAAACCGCGACGATGGTCTGGTCCAGCGCTCCAAGAAAGATCGCCAGCATCAGGGCGATCAGTACGCTGCGAATCGCTGGTTTGGGTAGGTCAGGCTGGTGGAGAGTGGTCACGGTAAAACCTGCGGGCAAAGATAGGCTCGCAGAAGCAAGGCGAGCAGGGATGCTCGCCAGTGTAAGTCGGTAGCTAGCTATTCGATAGCCTCATACGGAAGCCCGACGTAATTTTCTGCAATGGTTTTTCGACCGGCTTCAGAGCTGACAAAGTAGTCCAGCTCCGACTCGCTGATGCGCTGACTGAACGCGTCATGGTCATCGAAGCGGTGCAGCATCGAGGTCATCCACCAGGAAAACCGCTCGGCTTTCCACACGCGGCGCAGACAGATTTCGGAGTATTTCTCCAGCAAGTCCACGCGTCCTTCCCGGTAAACCTTCAACAGAATATTGAACAGTGTGCTGACATCACTGGCGGCCAGGTTCAGGCCTTTGGCGCCAGTGGGGGGGACGATGTGCGCCGCGTCGCCAACCAGGAACATCCGCCCGAATTGCATCGGTTCCACCACAAAGCTGCGCAACGGCGCGATGCTTTTTTCGATGGACGGGCCGGTCACCAGGTTATCGGCCATGGCTTGCGGCAGGCGCAATTTCAGTTCATCCCAGAAGCGCTCATCAGACCACTCCTGCACCTGATCCTCGGCGGGTACTTGAATGTAGTAACGGGTACGGGTTGCCGAGCGCATGCTGCACAGGGCAAAACCTCGCTCATGGCGGGCATACACCAGCTCTTCGTGCACCGGAGGCGTGTCGGCGAGAATGCCAAGCCAGCCAAACGGGTAGACCCGCTCGAAGACCTTCAGGCAGTCGTCCGGGATCGATTGGCGCGCCACCCCATGGAAGCCATCGCACCCGGCGATGTAGTCGCAATCGAGGCGGTACGTCTCGCCATCTTTCTCAAATGTGATGAAAGGTTCTGCGGTTTTCATCCCGTGCGG
Organism: Pseudomonas sp. BE134; assembly: GCF_031456105.1. Lineage (NCBI taxonomy): Bacteria > Pseudomonadati > Pseudomonadota > Gammaproteobacteria > Pseudomonadales > Pseudomonadaceae > Pseudomonas > Pseudomonas sp. BE134. Next base: position 75,838 of record NZ_JAVDUA010000006.1, read on the forward strand.
CATGACGTTGACGGCGCCGTAAATCGTCTGCGCTCCAGCCTCCCGACGAGCGGCCATCAGGTCGCGTGTGACCTCGGTCTGGCCATAGACCATCACGGTTTTGCCACCGGTCAATGCGTGCAGGTCAATGTGCACCTGGCGGCCATCGAGCGCCAGTTCGAAGCCGGTGTGCACCAGCCCTTCGGCATCCATGCGCCGCCCCACCCCGGCCTGACGCAACAGCTCTACCATGCCTTGCTCAAGGACGCCGGCACGGATGCGCCCGAGTACGTACTCCGGGGTCTGGCGTTCTAGAATGAGGGTGTCGATGCCGGCGTTGTGCAGCAATTGGCCGAGCAGTAAACCGGAGGGGCCGGCGCCAATGATGGCGATTTGGGTCTTCAGTGTTTTCATTGTTTTTTTAACTCGCAAGCTCCACGCGACAACGGCCGGTGAATTATTTTTATGGATCGAGTGCTTGCATTTTTCTCTTGCGAGTCTGTCAATTGAAGGGGAAAACTGAGCCGATACCTGTACATTCTGCCAATCAGTGCGATTATCGCCCGCAACCTCGAGGCCTTGATGAACAAGCCTGACCTGCCTTCGATTCCAGTGTTCAAGCTGTACGGTGAAAGCCTGGACTGGCCGACCCCGGACTTGCTGCACTGCGAAACCATTTCCAAACGCAGCCGCGAACACCAGTGGGAAATAAAACCCCACCGTCACGCCGATTTGTGCCAGTTACTCTTCGTCTTCAAAGGTCAGGCAGAGCTTGAAATCGAAGGTAAGCGCACGCAGCTGACTGAGCCGACGATTCTGATCCTGCCGCCGTTGTCGGTGCATGGTTATCGGTTTTCCGAGGACGTCGAAGGGTTTGTATTGACCCTGGCCGCGCCGCTGGTTGCCCATCTTCAGGCGCAACTGGGCAACTCGGTGAATGCGCTGGCCCAGGCCGAAAGCTACCCGGCGGGCAAGGACGGCGGCTACCTCAACAGCCTGTTTTCAGCGCTGCAAGACGAATACACCGGTCACCAGCCGGCGCGTGAAATGCTCATGCATTCCCTGGTCAGCGTGATCATGGTCTGGGTCAGCCGACAGGTGATCACGCGCCGTAATGCCAGCCAGCGACCGCAGCGCGCCCGGGAATACCTCAACGGCTTTATTCAACTGGTGGAAGAAACGTACCGCCAGCACGTCAAGGTCGAAGACCTGGCGCACCGGCTGGGGATTTCCGTGTCCCACCTCAACGGCACCTGCCGTGAACTGGCGGGACAACCGGCGTTACAGATCATGCACGAACGGCAATTGCTGGAGGCCAAGCGCTTGCTGACCTACACCAGCATGACCATTTACGAAATGTCCGACGTGTTGGGGTTTTCCGATCCGACCAACTTCACGCGCCTGTTCCGGCGTCGAGTGGGGATATCGCCCAAGGCGTTTCGCGACCGCTTGAAGGCCGATCAGGACAACGAGGCCTGATCCCCTTCGTTACTTCAGGGCATTGAGCGTTGCGTTGTGGGGGATGCAGCGCTCGAAGTTGCAGCTCGCAAATTCGCGGGGCAGAAGACGCGCCTGCTCGACCCTCCAGGCCGCGGTGCCATACAGCGCCAGCGTCACCGCGCAGGTGATGAAGATGGTGAGGTACCTTCTTGTTTTGATGTTCATGGCGTGGACCTCTGAACGAATACCCTTGGGTATTACCTTGAGCATAGGTCAGCGCCAGTGAGTTGCCACTAAAGCGGCATTGCATGTACCCCGATATTCAAAACGCTGATGAACCGCTGTGGGAGCGAGCTCCCACAGGGGTAACATCAAGGTTTTCGAGATTCAGCGCGACTGCGCCTGCTCCACCAACCATCCCAACAATTCCTGCAACTTCGACGAAGGTGCGGGCTTTTGTGGCAATACCAGGTAATACGCCAACCCCGTCTTCACCTTCAGTTCAAACGGCATGACCAGCCGTCCGGCGCTCAAGTCATCGCCAATCAACGACCAGTCCCCAATCGCGACACCCGTCCCCTGAGACGCCATCGACATCGCCAGGTCCAGGGTTTCGAAGTGCTGACCTTTGGCGACGTTGCTCAAGCGAACATTGGCCGTGGCCAGCCAGGCTTTCCAGTCCCGTTCATCCCGGGTGGGATGCAGCAGCATGTGCCGCTCAAGGTCTTCAGGTGTCTGCAACGGCACCGGACCGTCGAGCAACGGTTTGGAACAGACCGGCGTCAACTGTTCATCAAACAGGCGTTGAGACACCAGCGCGCTGTCCGGCGGCGCGCCATACATCACTGCCGCATCGAACTGTTCGCGATGAAAATCCACGCCGTGCTTGACCGTCGTGGTCAGTTCCACCGGCACGTCCGGACGCTCTCTCTGCCATTGCAAAAGACGCGGCAACAGCCAGCGCATGACGCAGGTCGGCGCCTTGAGTTGCAGGGTTTCGCGCTTCTCGCCGATCTGCTCCACCGCCTCGTCGATCAAGCCGAAAATCTGCTGCACCCGTGGCAGCCATTCGCGTCCTTCAGCCGTCAGGGCGAGGCCGCGAGCCTGGCGGATAAACAGCTCATAACCCAGATGATCTTCCAGCCCGGCGATCTGTCGGCTGACCGCGCCTTGGGTGATGTGCAGCTGTTCGGCGGCCCGGGTGAAATTGCAGCACTGCGCGGTAATCAGAAAAGTGTGCAGCGCCGGCAGGGGAGGCAGTCGTTTCATTGGGATCCAAGGTATGACGTGAGGACATGGCTAGTATGACTTTTTATCCATTGTTGCGGCTACGTGTCGCCCGTTCCAATGAGGCCATCCCTGGACCTGCCCACCCATCATAAACACTGCGCAGGCCCGGCGTCTCAAACGAACAAGAAGGGCAAAATCAGATGGCGACGTGCGGCGAAGTATTGGTCAAGTTACTCGAAGATTACGGGGTCGAGCAGGTGTTCGGCATCCCTGGGGTTCACACCGTGGAGCTGTATCGCGGGCTGGCCCGTTCGAGCATCAACCACGTCACTCCGCGTCACGAACAGGGCGCCGGTTTCATGGCCGACGGTTATGCGCGCACCAGCGGCAAACCGGGTGTGTGCTTCATCATCACCGGCCCTGGCATGACCAACATCACCACGGCGATGGGCCAGGCTTACGCCGATTCGATCCCGATGCTGGTGATCTCCAGCGTGCAATCGCGAAACCAGTTGGGCGGCGGTCGCGGCAAGTTGCATGAGCTGCCGAACCAGGGTGCATTGGTTGCCGGCGTGTCGGCGTTCTCCCATACCTTGATGTCGGCGTCCGAATTACCGGGTGTTCTGGCCCGCGCTTTCGCACTGTTTCAGGCGGGCCGTCCGCGCCCCGTGCACATCGAAATTCCGTTGGACGTGCTGGTTGAAGAAGCCGATGACCTGCTCAGCAGCGTACCGGTGAACATCGACCGCGCTGGCGCATCGCCGAGCGCCGTTTCACGCATGACCGAATTGCTGGCCAATGCGAAGCGTCCATTGATTCTCGCCGGTGGCGGCGCCATCGATGCCGCCGCCGAGCTGACGAAACTGGCCGAGCTGCTGGACGCGCCGGTGGCGCTGACGATCAATGCCAAAGGCATGCTCGAATCCAGCCATCCGTTGCTGATCGGTTCCACCCAAAGCCTGGTCGCGACCCGTGCACTGGTGGCTGAGGCGGACGTGGTATTGGCGATCGGCACCGAGCTGGCCGAGACCGACTACGACGTCACCTTCGCCGGTGGTTTCGAAATTCCTGGCCAATTGCTGCGCGTGGACATCGACCCGGACCAGACCGTGCGCAACTATCCGCCGCACGTGGCGTTGGTGTCCGACTCGCGCAATGCCGCCCAGGCTTTGCTGAGTGCGCTGTCCCAGCAGTCGCTGGCCGAGCGTTGCAACGATTGGGGGCAGGCCCGTGCCGCCCGTTTGCGTGAAGAGCTCGCCCAGACCTGGGATGCCCCGACGCTGGCCCAGACCCTCTTCCTTGACACGGTATTGAACGTGTTGCCGGACGCTGTGTTCGTCGGCGATTCGACCCAGCCTGTCTACACCGGCAACCTGACGTTCAACCCCGAGCGCCCACGTCGCTGGTTCAACTCGTCCACCGGTTACGGCACCCTCGGTTACGCCTTGCCGGCCGCAATCGGCGCCTGGCTGGGCGGTCGCGTTGAAGGCGGTTCGCGTCCACCGGTGGTGTGCCTGATCGGAGACGGTGGCCTGCAATTCACCCTGCCGGAACTGGCCAGTGCCGTTGAAGCGCGCACCCCGGTGATCGTGCTGCTGTGGAATAACCAGGGCTACGAAGAGATCAAGAAGTACATGGTCAATCGCGCCATCGAGCCGGTTGGCGTGGACATCTACACCCCGGACTTCATCGGTGTGGCCAAGGCACTGGGTTGCGCCGCGGAAGCGATCAGCGGCGTCGAGCAACTGCGCACTGCGCTGCGTGCCGCGGCCGATCGTCAAGGCCCGACCCTGATTGAAATCGATCAGACCCAGTGGATGAAGGCGGTGTCGAAATGACGTTCCCTACGACGCTGGACGGTCTGTTCATCGACGGGCAATGGTCGGCCGGCAACGAACACCTGCGCGTGATCAACCCGGCGACCGAGGCCTTGTTGACCACCGTCAATGGCGGCGATGCACAGGCCGTCGATCACGCGGTGAGTGCGGCGACCAAGGCCTTCGCCGAGTGGTCGAAAACAACCGGCGCCGAGCGTGGCGCGATCCTGCGAAAAATCGCGGCGGGCGTGCAGGCAGGTCGTGAGCAACTGATGCATTTGCAGTCGAGCAACAACGGCAAGCCGCTGTTCGAAGCGGCCATCGACGTCGATGACGTGATCGCTACCTTCGAGTATTACGCCGCTCTGGCCGAAGGCCTCGACGCTAAACAAGACAGCGCTGTTGAATTACCAAGCGACGATTTCAGCGCGCGCCTGCGCCGTGAGCCGGCCGGTGTGGTCGGCCTGATCGTGCCGTGGAATTTCCCGATGGTCACCACCGCCTGGAAACTCGCCCCGGCCCTGGCCGCCGGTTGCTGCGTGGTGCTCAAACCTTCGGAAGTGACGCCACTGCCAGAGATGGAATTGGCGGCGATCATCGCTGAGGCCGGTTTGCCAGCCGGCGTGTTCAACCTGGTGTGCGGCACTGGCCTGGCGGTCGGCGCGCCATTGTCGGCGGATCCGCGCATCGCCAAGATTTCCTTCACCGGCAGTAACGCGGTGGGTGTGCAGGTCATGCAGCGGGCGGCGGAAACCGTTAAAGGCGTGAGCCTGGAACTGGGCGGTAAATCCTCGCTGCTGGTGCTCGCTGATGCCGACCTCGACCTCGCCGTGGAAGTGGCCTGTGGCGGTGGATTCTTCAACGCCGGGCAAATGTGTTCCGCCACCAGTCGCGTGCTGGTCGCCGATGAACTGGCTGAAGAATTCCTGTTGCGGCTGAAGGCGCGCACCGAAGCCATTCGCGTGGCCGACCCGTTCGACCCGGCCGTGGAAATGGGCGCTCTGGTCAATCAGGCGCAATACCAGCGTGTGCTTGGCCACATCGATCGTGGTTTGAGTGCGGGCGCCAAGCTGATATGCGGTGGCAATCGTCCGGCTGACCTGCCGCGCGGCTATTTTTTGCAGCCGACAATCTTCACCGACGTGCCCCTCGACAGTGCGCTGTGGTGTGAAGAGATTTTCGGCCCGGTGATCTGCGTACGCCGTTTTGCCTGCGAAGCCGAGGCGATTGCCTTGGCCAACGACAGCCAGTTCGGTCTGGTGGCCAGCATTGTCACGCGCAATGCCGAGGCGGCTGATCGGGTCGCCAACGCCTTGCAGGCCGGGCTGGTGTGGATCAACGCGCCGCAAGTGATCTTCCCGCAGACCGCCTGGGGTGGTTACAAACAGAGCAGCATCGGCCGCGAGTTGGGGCCATGGGGTTTGCAGGCGTTCCAGGAAATCAAACACGTGATTCGCGCTATCTGACAGCACGGAAAAGGTGAGTGCATGCCTCTTGTTGAGGCATGCGCTGGCGTCATGGCTTCAATGAGTTTTTATCGATAGTCAGGTGTTTTACACGACCTCAGGATGAACTCGCTGGCTCAGCCAAGCCCCCGAAAATACGAGGGATAGCGCTGGTCCGGTCGCGCGGATGCAACAGTTTCGACCTGCCTTATACCTACAAAAACAAAGGGAGTCCGTAATGGGCGAACATGATCTGAACAGACGTCAATTCATCAAGACCGTGGGCGTAGCTTCGGTTGCAGCAGCGGCCATGAGCATGCCGTTCATCAAGGCCAATGCCAGCGACACACGTTTTGCAGGCAAAACCCTGCGTTTACTGACCTGGTCCGATGACACTGGCCTGGCAGCCCTGCGCAACATCGCAGCGACCTTCGAAGACAAGTACGGTTGCAAGGTCATCGCTGACCGCACCGGCAGCACCTCGGAAATGGTCGCCAAACTCAAGGCCGGCGGTGATCGTCCACAGTACGACATCATCACCCTGGCCGGCGTCGGCGCCGAAGGTCTGGCCGCCGCCAACCTGCTGGAAAAACCCGACCTCAACCGTATTCCCAACCTGGTCGACGTACCGGAAAAATACCGCACCGGCGCCAACGGCCACGGTATCGGTTACCTGCTGTGGTGCAACAGCCTGGTCTACAGCACTCGCACCCAGAAAGAAGCACCAACCAGCTACGCCGCCCTGTGGGATGCCGAGCAGTCGCCGAACATTTTCCTGCCGCCGCCAAACTGGACCGAGGCCATGGACCTGATCATCATCGCCGCCAAACTGGCCGGTGGTGACGAGCACAACATTGAGCCGGGCTTCAAGAAACTCGCCGAGCTGAAAGATCGTGTGGTGACCCTGGGTGAAAACCCGAACCAGATTGCCGAGCTGTTCCGCACCGGCTCCCTGGACATGGGCGGCTTGTACGCGCCGGCGTTCTTCCCGAAACAGATTCGTGATCCGGCCTACGGCCTCGGCGCTTCCTTCGGCATGAAGGAAGGTTTCTACACCGACCTGATGCTCTCGGTAATGCCGAAGAACCGTCCGGGCGACACCGACATGGCGTACGCCTTCATCAACCACTCCCTGGACCCGGTGGTGCAGGGCAAGATGGCTGAAGACATCTACAACGGCCCGGTCAACGCCAAGGCGATCATCTCCGCCGAAGCGCGCAAGAGCCCGTACATCCTCACGCCAGAGCAGATTGCCGAGAAGGCGATCATGCACGACAACGCCTTCCTGGCCACCGTGCATGACCAATGGATTCGTCGCTACACGGAAATCTTTTCTTCCTGATCGAGTGACAACCACAGGGTCTTCAGCCACTGAAGATCCCCTGTGGGAGCGAGCCTGCTCGCGATTGCGGACTGACATTCACCGATGATGTTGGCTGACACACCGCTATCGCGAGCAGGCTCGCTCCCACAAGGGGTCGATGTGGTTTCAAGGACTGTGTTTGTCAGCTGCTTTCCATTGACGAGACCCTTTGCTATGGAACACCAACCTCTGACTCATCCGGTAAGTGCCGCCGCCCCCGTGCGCGCGCAACGGGGTGTTTCGCCGACGACCCGCGCCTGGATTTTCCTGACGCCGTCGATGCTGTTTCTGGGTGTACTGATCGCCGCCAGCCTGCTGGTCCTGCGCATGAGCGTGGGCACCAAAGGCGCGGAATGGACCGGGTTCAGCCTGGCCAGTTACGCCCAATTGCTGGAACCGTATTACCTCAAATCCTTGCTGCTGACCCTGCGCCTGGCGCTGATCAGCGCGGTGATCGCTGTGGTGCTGGCGATCCCGGTGGCCTACACCATGTCGCGCCTGACCTCGCCGTTCGTGCGCCGGGTTTTCCTCGCAGCGGTGCTGTTGCCATTGCTGGTCAACCTGCTGCTGCAAAGCTACGGCTGGCTGGTGATTCTCGGACCTGGCGGCATGCTCAATCAGGCATTGATAGGCCTCGGTCTGATCAAGCGCCCGATCATGTTGCTGTACAACCAGAACGGCGTATTGATGGGCCTGGTGCAAACCGCGTTCCCGTTGGCCGTGTTGCCGATTGCCAGCGCCATGCGCGGTGTCGCCCGTACCTACGAAGAAGCCGCCGCGACCCTGGGCGCCAGTCGCTTTCAGGTGTTCCGTCAGGTGGTGCTGCCGATGAGCATGCCGGGGATTATCACCGGCGCAACATTGGTATTTGCCTACAACGCCAGCAGCTTCGTGGTGCCTTTGCTGCTCGGTGGCCGACGCGTGCCGATGCTGGCGGTGATGGTCCATGACCAGATCGCCCCGCTGATGAACTGGCCCGCCGCGTCCGCGGCCGGTGTGGTGCTGATTGTCACTACGCTGGCGATCATGACCTTGTCCGAATACATCACTGGCCGCCGTCGGCGCATGCTGGAGGCTTCGCAATGAGCACCCTGATCAAGAAGCGTTATGGCCTGCTGCCGGGCGAAACCGGCAAGTTTGCCGGCATCCTTTCCGGCTTCATCCTGTTGTTGGCGGTGTTGCCGATCCTGACCATGATCGTGATGTCGTTCAGCGGTGCGTCGAACCTCGACTTCCCGCCGAGCAGTTACAGCCTGCAATGGTACAAGGCCGCCTGGCACACCTTCGTGTCGCCAGACGCCAGCGACGTGCTGAGCCTGGGCAAAGCCATGACCACCAGTTTGATGGTGGCGTGCCTGACCATGGTCTTCGCCACGATCATCGCGGTGCCGGCGTCTTATGCGCTGACTCGTTGCGAGTTCCGTGGCAAAGCCGTGGCGCTGCAACTGATGTCGCTGCCGCTGGTGTTTCCGATGGTGGTGTTGGGGCTGGCGTTGCTGCTGGTGTTCGACAGCCTGCCGTTCCAGATCACCACCTCGCGGTTGGTGATTGCCCACGTGATCCTGGCCTTGCCGTTCGTGGTGAAAAACTGCACCGCGGCGATGCTGTCCATCGGCAGCGAAGTCGAGGAGGCCGCGCAAATGCTCGGTGCTTCGCCGACCCGGGCGATTGTCGATGTGGTGGTGCCGCTGATGAAGTCGGGGATTCTGGCGGGCATGCTGCTGGCGTTCATCGTCTCGTTCAATGAATTCACCGTGACCTATTTCCTCTACACCATCGACGTCATGACCGTGCCGATCTGGATGTACAGCCGCACCGTGTCTTCGCTCGACCCTACCGTTTTCTCGTTTGCCGTGCTGATCGTGCTGATCGACTTCGTCCTGATCTGGGCGTTGGAGAAGCTGGTCGGTGAAGGTGGCGTTTCGTTCTGATTTCTTGAGGTGATTCATATGTCTGGTCTGATTCTGGAAAACGTCGAGAAACATTACGGCTCGGCCTGCGCGGTAAAGGATGTAAACCTGCATTTGCCGGAAGGCAAACTGGTGTGTTTCCTCGGCCCGTCGGGCTGCGGCAAAACCACCTTGCTGCGGATGATCGCAGGTCTCGAAACACTGACCGGTGGCGAGATTCGCCTGGACGGTGAAGACATCGGCCACACCCCGGCGCATCAGCGTAATTTCGGCATGGTGTTTCAATCGCTGGCACTGTTCCCGCACATGACGGTGGGGGAGAACATCGCCTATCCGCTGAAACTGCGTGGCGTCAGCAAGGCTGATCAACAGGCGCGGGTGGTAGAGTTGCTGGAGCTGATTCAGCTGCAGGAAATGATTGATCGCCCGGTGGCAAAACTCTCTGGCGGTCAACGTCAGCGTGTAGCGATTGCCCGGGCGATTGCTTCGCGGCCGAAAATCCTGCTGCTGGATGAGCCGCTGTCGGCGCTGGACGCCAAGCTGCGCGAGTCGATGCAGGTGGAAATCCGTCAGCTGCAACAACGCCTGAACATCACCACGATCATGGTGACCCACGACCAGCGTGAGGCCATGACCATGGCCGATATCGTCGTGGTGTTGGGCGAACACCGCGTGCAACAAGTCGGCACACCGATTGAAATCTACCGGCACCCGGCCAACGAATTCGTCGCGGACTTCATCGGCTCGGGCAACATCTTCCCGGCTACGGCGTTGGGCAATGGCAAAGTCGGTTTGCCCGGTGGCGATGCACTGCAAGTGCCAATTTGCAGCAGCATCGTGGTTGGCGAAAAAGTGAAGATGCTGATTCGTCCGGAAGACCTGCAACTGTCGCACCCACAGGCGACGGCGGGGAATCGCTTGCTGGGCAAGGTGACGTTCGTGCGTGATATCGGCGCGACGATTGAAACCACCGTGGAGTGTTCCGGGGTGTCGTTTACCGCGCTGAGCACGCCGTGCCAGGGATTTGGGTTGAACATCGGCAACCCGGTGTCAGTGACGTTGCCGGCTGAGGCTTGCCGCGTATTGGGCGCCTGATCCGGATTTGATGTTGGCCTTGCTGGCCCCTTCGCGAGCAGGCTCGCTCCCACAGTGGATCTCCTGTGAACACCAAAGATCAAATGTGGGAGCGAGCCTGCTCGCGAAAGGGCCGGCACACGCCACACAAATCTCAGCTAGACATTCAACCGCAACCGCGCCAAATCCCGCAGCGGCGGAGCCCCGAACAACCTGCTGTACTCCCGGCTGAATTGCGAAGGGCTTTCATACCCCACCCGATACCCCGCCGCCGAAGCCTCCAATCCTTCGGCCAGCATCAACCGCCGCGCTTCCTGCAACCGCAGTTGCTTCTGATACTGCAACGGACTCATCGCCGTCATCGCCTTGAACCGGTGATGCAAGGTCGACACGCTCAGGTTCACTTCCTTCGCCAAATCATCGATACGCAACGGCTGCTCGTAGTTGCCGTTGAGCCACTTGATCGCCTGACTGATGCGATGGCTCTGGCTGTTGGCAATCGCAATTTCATACAGACGATGCCCCTGTGGGCTGCGCAATAACCGATAAAGAATCTCCCGACGAATCAGCGGCGCGAGCATGGCGATGTCTTTCGGCGTGTCCAGCAAACGCGCCAGACGCAACACCGCATCGAGCATCGCCGTGTCAATCCGTTCGACGTACAGGCCACGACCGGTGGGGCGGGTGGGTACGCCCAAGGGGCCGGCGTCGGCAATCAGTGCGCTGATTTCCGCCGGGTCGATGTCCAGGCGCACCGCAAGGATCGGCGCTTCGGGCGAGACATCCACCACCCGCCCGCTCAGCGGCATCGAGACCGACACCACCAGGTAATTCAGCGGATCGTAGTTGAAATGCTCATCGGCCAGCCGGACCTCTTTGCGCCCCTGCGCCATGATGCACAGCGCCGGTTGGGCGAGCACCGGGGCAAATTCATGGGACTGGCTATGGCGAGACATGAAGAGCGAACCGACGGCCGTCGCATAATTGCCATCCTCCTGCGTATTGCGGCGGATGATCGCGGCCAGTTCTGCGCGCTGTTTCTCCATGTCGGCGTCCAGCGGGGCTTGAAAATGATCGAGCGACGACATGCAAGGCATCCTCGGTGGGGCGTGGGTAGTGAGCCGAGCTTAAGTTTGTGCAAGACAATGCGCTAGACACATCCTGCCTCAACCTTGCCTGATTCTGCACGGAGTGAATTAACGGTGCCTCTACGCCGGGGCCGTTCAACGATAACTTGCTTGAATGCCCAGTTTCATTGGCTTGAATGCATTGGCCGGCGGTTACCGGGTTTTTGAGAAGCCGCGCAGGATTGTGCAACACACGGGCAGGAATCGACTAACCGCGCTGGAGCCTGTGCACTTAACCTTGGATCCTGTCGCAGCCCGTCCCACGGCTGCCACTCGAGTACCTGGGAGGGTTGAACATGTCTACGCAGATCCCCGTCAGCCATATGGCTTTTGTCCGTGCCCACGCCGGGCGTTCGATGGAACTCGGTGTGCGCCTGAGTGCCCTGATCGAGCCGTCGCGCAATGCACCGGGATGCCTGAGCTTTGCCCTGCAACAGTCGCAATGCGACCCCGAGTTGTGGTTGGTGTCCGGTTTCTGGGTGAACCAGCAGGCCATGACCGCGTACTTCAGCACCCCGGCAATGGAAGTGTTTGCCGAGTTGGTGCAAGACCTGGTGGTCAACAGCCTGGATTTTCATACCTTCAAGGAGGTATCGGCTGCCCAGGCGTTGGGTCAGACCCAGTCGTGGCTACACAAAATGGCGGGTTGAGGGTTTAATGAGGCCATTCTCAACCAACCAGGATTCGCGACATGGCACGTAAAGCCTTTGAACAGTTCGAAGCCGTTTCCGCAGTAGTACCGGGTGAAGGCGGTTACCACGCTGCCATTGCCGTCAAAGCCCTGGGTGGCGCGGGCGCACCGCGATTCCACAAAGTCCTTGAAGACCGTACTTTCAAGACGGCACATGAAGCCGATGAAGCCGCCGCCAAAGAGCTGACCCGCCTCAAGGACGTCAAGGAAAATACCGATCTGCTTTGGTAATTACCTGACCGCGCCGGGGCGATACATCTTGAACAACGCCTCCGGCCCCAGCTGAAAATAGTCCGCTGGCCCACCGCCGCGCAGAATCGGCTCTGCCGCGGCGGTGTCGTACACCCCATCCTTCAACAACCATTTGGCAATATGCACGGCGACCACTTCGCCGAGAATCAGCCAGCTCGGCACCACATTTCCGTCCGCGCGCTGCAATTGAATAATCTGCGTGACCCTGCACTCAAAGGACACCGGGCTTTCGACGACCCGTGGCACCTGGATGATTTTCGAAGGGGCGGGCGTCAGTCCCGACAACTCGAACTCGTTGACCTCAGGCCCGACCATCGCACAGCTCTGGTTCATCTGCTCGGCCAGTGGGCGAGTGGCGAGGTTCCAGGCAAATTCGCCGGTTTGCTCGATGTTGTTCAGGCTGTCTTTGCGCCCGACGCTTGCAAAACCAATGATCGGCGGAATGTAATTGAACGCGTTGAAGAAGCTGTACGGCGCCAGGTTCAGGCGGCCATTGGCATCCTGAGAGGAAATCCAGCCAATGGGACGCGGGCCGACGATGGCATTGAACGGGTCATGCGGCAGGCCGTGGCCGTTGGCGGGTTCGTAGAAGTGGATGTCGTCAGGCATGAGGTGTAATCCAGGAGCTTTCGTAAGACGCCCATGGTGCAAGGACGAGCCAATAATTTCCAGCGATGAGATCCAAATGTGGGAGCGGCGGTGCGGCGATCCCACAGGGGATTTTTGTTTATGCAGCGATTGCGGGACGCATCGGGGTTTTCCGGGTCTGCGCAATCGCCCCAAACAACGCTGTCCGCACCGCTTGCTGTGCTTCGAATGCCAGCGCCGCACGCTCGCGGCCTTCGCAAGCAATCGGCTTGAGCAGATGAATCTCCACATTTCCCCGATCATTGGCAAACAAGCGCATCAAGTGCGACAGCAGATCATCGTCACCAATAAATGGTGCCAGCGAATCAGGCTCGCCATCGCGCAGGTAACGAATCGCCACCGGTTGCAACTGCACCTCTGAATCGATCGCAGCCGACAGTAAGCGCCCATGAAACGTGCGCAACGAACGACCGTCGGTGGTGGTGCCTTCCGGGAACATCAGCAGCGGATGGGCCTGTTCCAGGTGGCGGGTCATTTGTTTGCGGATCAACTGACTGTCGCCCGACCCACGACGGATAAACAGACTGCCGGCCTTGGCCGCCAACCAGCCCGCCACCGGCCAGGTGCGCACTTCGGCCTTGGACAGAAACGACAGCGGCGTGAGCATGCCCAGCAGCGGGATGTCGGTCCACGACACATGATTGCTGACCCAGAGCATCGGTTGCTTGGGCAACTCGCCATGCACGCAGACGTGGAAAGGCAGGGCATTGCTCAACCGCGCCATGAAAAATCGCGACCAGCGCTGGCGGCGGACCATCGAGTGGGCAATGCCCATCCGCTCGAACAGCCCGAACACGCTGGCCATGCTCAAACCCAGTGAGACTACCACCAGCACCCGCGCAATCCGCGCGTACACCCGCAAGCGGCTCATCACATGGCCGCCTTGAAGTGCTTGGCGTAGCGCGGGCAGAGTTCGTCGCGCTTGAGCAGGATGAACACGTCGGCGACCTGGAAGTCTTCGTCCCAGCATGGCTCGCCGCAGATCTTCGCGCCGAGGCGCATGTAGGCCTTGAGCAGCGGCGGCATTTCGGCGATGACGTTGGAGGGGATCGCCAGGGTCGGCAAAGGTTTTTTCGGCTCGGCGCGCAGGTGTTCGCTGCACAGGTAGCGTTCACGCAGGCGCTGCATGATCGCGTGGGCCTGAATGCCGCCGTCCTGCATCGGAATGCTCGCGCACCCCATCAAATAGCTGTAGCCGCCCTGGTTCAACACGTCGGCCAGTTCACTCCAAAGCACGGCGATGGTACCGCCGTTACGGTAGGCCGGGTCGACACAGGTACGGCCAATTTCCAGAATCGGGCCTTTAAGGTGCACCAGGCCGTGCAGGCTGAATTCTTCTTCACTGTAGAACTTGCCCAGGCTGCTGGCCGCCGCATGGTCGAGCAAACGGGTGGTCGCCACCAGACGGCCGGTGTTCAAGTCACGCACACCGATATGGGCGCAGTGAACATCATAATCATCCATGTCCAGACCCCGTTCGGCGCCTTTGAGCCTGGCGTTGAACTCGCCGCTGAACACGTTGAAGCGCAAGGCCTGGGCTTCCTGCAAGGCAGTGCTGCCGATCAGTCGTTCGGCTTGCAGGCGGCGGTCGTTGCCGGTGTCGCTGATGCGGGCGATCTGAGTCATTGCAAATCTCCTTGCGGGCTGCTCACCTGACGTGGGTTACAGCGGATCGACTTTCTTTATGCAGCCGTTTTGTGCAAGGTCAGGCTATGTAGCCCCAGTGTCATCGCCATTAAGCTTTGGTGATGCTTATATGACAGCCTTTGAGGAGCCTCTTATGCCCTGGCAAACCCTGTTGAAGCGCCGCGAACGCCTGCCCGCCAACCCGGACCTGGCAGAAGGATTCGCGACCTTGCTGGATCAATTGGGCCCGGTGACACCGTTCGAGTTGGCGGTGGCGGGCGCACGCCTGATGGCCACGCCGGGGCTGGCGTTTCTGGTGGGGTATCAGGCGGCGTTGCGGATGCTCTGGCCGAGTGCACCGCTGAGCCTCGGCGCGTTGTGCGCGACCGAGCAGCGCAGCCTGCGACCGGCGGACATGCAAACCCGCCTCACCGATTTGCACCTGAGCGGGCGCAAGGATTTCGTCACCGCCGGCGATGCCGCCGAGTGGCTGTTGATCGCCGCCCGCAGTGAAGCGCCCGGCGAAGAGGCGCGCCTGAGTCTGGCGGTGGTCTACCCCGATGAACCGGGCGTGCGCCTGGAAAAACTCCCGGACATCGCGTTGATACCGGACATCAGCCACGGCCGATTGTTTCTCGACAATGCCCTGTGCGAGTTGTTGGCGGGGGACGGTTGGGATGCCTACGTCAAACCGTTCCGCACCCTTGAAGATGTTTACGTATTGAGCGCCATGACGGCGTGGCTGTATGGCATTGGCCAGGACAGTGACTGGCCGCAAGCCTTGCAACTGCGGTTGCTGGCGCTGCTGGCCGGGTGCGCGGAAGTCAGCCGCCAGGCACCGAACAACCCGGCCGGGCATGTGTTGCTGGGTGGGTTGTTTGCCCAGTTCGAGGGGCTCAAGGCCGAGATTGATCAGGCGCTGGCCGATGGGCCGCCGCATTGGGCGGCGATGTGGCAGCGCGATCGCATGGTGATGGATCTGGCGTCGGGGGCCAGGGGTAAGCGGTTGGTCAAAGCGTTGGCAGCGATCTGACTGGCCCCTTCGCGAGCAGGCTCGCTCCCACATGTTGAAATGCATTCCCCTGTGGGAGCGAGCCGGCTCCGGGCGGCGTTCCGACGATGGCGGCCTCAAGGGCAACACAAACTCCAAAACTGTCATCAACCTCAACTAGGCTCAGCGAGTTAATCCTCCCGAGCCCACGCCATGTTCAAAGGCTTGTCCCTGATCGTCATGCTACTGCTCGGCCTCACGGCCCACGCCGAAAACTGGCCAGCCGAACAATGGTCCATCGGCCCGCCAAGCTCCGGGCCTGCGCTTCAAACCCTGGAAACCTACGCCTTCCCACCTCGCGACGACAGCACCCGAAAAGGCATCCGCACCGACGCCTTGCTGGTGATTCGCGACGGCCAGTTGATCTACGAACGCTACGCCGGACCGACCACCGCCGACACGCCACACCTGACGTGGTCCATCAGCAAAAGCCTCATGGCCACGGTGATGGGGGTGGCCTATGGCGAAGGCCTGTTCAAACGCCAGGATTCGGTGCAGACATTTTATCCACCGATGCAAAAACACCCCGGTGTCACCCTGGCCGACCTGTTGCACTGGGCCTCGGGCCTGGACTGGCAGGAAGACTACGAATATGCCCCGTTAAAGTCCTCGGTGGTGGCCATGCTCTACACCCGTGGACATCAGGACATGGCCGCCTTTACCGCCGATCATGCGGAGTACGCCAAACCCGGTCAGGCCTTTCGGTACTCCAGCGGTGACAGCAATGTGCTGTCCGCCGCGCTGAAAAACATCGTCGGTCCGGCACGTTATCCGGACTATCCATGGACCGCGTTGTTTGAGCCTTTGGGCATCCGTCATGCCGTTTGGGAAAGCGATGCCACGGGCACCTTCGTCGCTTCCTCTTACGCCTGCCTCACGGCTCGGGATCTGGCGCGAGTCGGTTTGTTGATGGCCCGCGAGGGGCGCTGGCAGGATCGCCAATTGCTGCCCAAGGACTGGGTCGCCTTCAATCGCGAACCGTTTGCCCACTATCAAGCCCACCAGGACGAAGCCGTGGCCGGCGGCCACTGGTGGCTCAACCGCCCGGTGGAAGGGGCGGCACAACCCTGGCCCGATGCCCCCGCCGATACTTTCGCGGCGCTGGGCCATTGGGGCCAGGCGATGTATGTGATCCCCAGTGAACACCTGGTGATCGTGCGCTATGGCGATGATCGCGACGGCAGCTACCAGCACAACGATTTGCTCAAACTCGTGCTCAAGGCTTTTGCGCAACAGGTGCAGCCATGAAACGCCGCGGTTTCATTCGTCGCCGACCGTTCAGCACGTTGCTGTTGATCCTGCTCATCGCCTTGCTTGGCTGGGGCTGGCTGGAGCGGGTGGCGCTGCGGGCCTTCCCCGACATCATCAGCGCCTACACCGCCAAGGAGTATTGCTCGTGCCGGTATGTGATGAACAATGATGCCGGGTATTGCCACAGCTATGTAACGCAGTGGCTCCCCACCAGCCGCTTTGTCGATGACGCCACCCACAAACGCGTGACCGTCAGTGGCATGGGCCGCAGCAACAGCGCGGCGTGGCTCGGCGAACGCCAAGGATGCCGTCTGATTCCGTAGCAGCTGGCGAAGCCTGCGTTCGGCGGCGAAGCCGTCGTGAAATCAGGCGCCGCGGTGTTTCAGATTGTCCCAGTAGGCAGGATTTGACGACGGCTTCGCCGCCGAACGCAGGCTTCGCCAGCTGCTACAGGTTTGCATCTTGCTCACGGACGGTTAAGGTTCAGCACCGGATCATCTGTCCACGAGTCTCTATGTTCAACCGCTCCCTGCGCAAAACCCTCACGTTCCTGCTGTTGGCCGGCGTCACGCTGTCGGCCCATGCCGATTGGTATCTGGACGGTGAGTCCTCACGGCTGTCATTCATCAGCACCAAAAACGCCAACATTTCCGAAGTGCTGCGCTTTCTGGTGCTGCACGGCAAAGTCGACGCCAATGGCCTGGCCGAGGTGGAAGTCGAGCTGGAGTCGGTCAACAGCGGCATCCCGTTGCGCGATGAACGCATGCGCAAGGAGCTGTTCGAGATCCAGACCTTCCCCGAAGCATTGATCACCGCGCAGATTGACCTGCGTCCCATCAACGACCTCGCGCCTGGCGCGCAGTTGGAGTTGCGCTTGCCGCTGACCGTCAACCTGCATGGCAAGCAACACGCCTACAACGCCGAATTGCTGGCGACGCGTCTCGACGATCGACGTTTTCAGGTGGTAACGCTCCAACCGCTGGTCATTAATGCCGAGGACTTCGATTTGGCGCCCGGACTGGAAGCGTTGCGCAAGATCGCCGGTTTGTCGGTCATCAGTCTGTCGGTACCGGTCAGTGCGGTACTGATTTTCACGGCGCGCTGACATGGCCGGTGCAATTTTTCCCTGGCGTGAAGGCAACCACTTTGAGCTGCTGATCGACGGTCCGCAGTTCTTCCCGCGCATGCTGGTCGCGATTGCTCGTGCCGAAGAACAGGTCGAGCTGGAGCTGTATCTGGTGGAGGCGGGCGCCTGCGCCGAGGCCATGGTGCAAGCATTGGTTTCGGCGGCCGAGCGCGGTGTGCGCGTGCGCTGCCTGTTCGATGACTATGGCAGCCTGGCATTTACCCTGACCTTGCGTCAGCGCCTGATGGCGGCCGGGGTCGAGCTGCGTTTCTACAATCGCCTGAACTGGCGGCGTTGGATCGGCAACTTCTACCGCGATCACCGCAAGTTGTTGTTGGTGGATCAAAGCCTGGCGGTGGTCGGCGGCACGGGCGTTACCGATGAGTTCTGGACGCCGGGTGAGGACACCAGCGAATGGCACGAGGTGATGGTGGAAATCACCGGCCCCTTGGTCATTGACTGGCAGTTGCTGTTCGACCGCCAATGGATCGCCAACCGTCATCGGCGAGCCTGGAAACCGGCCGCGCATTTCGGCTTGCCGCGCCTGCCACGGGTGCCGTCCGTGGGGGAGGGCATGGGCCGGGTGGCCTATGCCGACGCCCGCCAGCACCGGGACATTCTGCAATCGCTGGTTCGCGCATTGAACAGCGGCCAGCAACGGATCTGGCTGGCGACCCCGTATTTCCTGCCGACCTGGAAAGTCCGCCGCTCACTGCGCCGTGCCGCCGCTCGTGGTGTGGATGTGCGCCTGTTGCTGACCGGGCCGCGTACCGATCACCCGTCGGTGCGCTATGCCGGGCATCGCTACTACCCGCGACTGCTCAAGGCTGGCGTGAGGATTTTTGAATACCAGCCGTGTTTCTTGCACCTGAAAATGGTCTTGATCGATGACTGGGTGAGCATCGGCTCGTGCAATTTCGATCACTGGAATTTGCGCTTTAACCTGGAAGCCAACCTTGAAGCGCTGGACCCAGGGCTGACGCGGGCCGTGGCAGGGAGTTTCGAGCGGGACTTTGCGCAGAGCCAGGAGGTCAGTCTGGAGGCATGGCAACGCCGACCGCTGTGGCGGCGGGTCAAGCAACGGGTCTGGGGATGGGTGGATCGGCTGGTGGTGAACCTGCTGGATGGCCGCCGATAGCCGTTAGATCGTTCCCACGCTCTGCGTGGGAATGCCTCTGGGGACGCTCCGCGTCCAGTGACGCGGAGCGTCACGGGCTGCATTCCCACGCGGAGCGTGGGAACGATCAGTTGCGGTGTTTCGGGGGTTAGAGCAATTCAAAGCTCTGCTGTGTCACGTCCTGTGAGTCCAGGCCGATCTGCACGTTGAACTTGCCCGGCTCGGCAGCGTACTTGAGCTGGGTGTTGTAGAACTTCAGATCGTCTTCGGTGATGGTGAAGTGCACGACTTTCTGTTCGCCGGCCTTGAGCATGACTTTCTGGAAGTTCTTCAGTTCCTTGAGCGGTCGGATCATCGAGCCGGTCACGTCCTGGATGTACAACTGCACCACGGTTTCGCCGTCACGCTTGCCGGTGTTTGTCACCGTGATGCTGGCGTCGAGCTTGCCGGTCTTGTTCAGTGTGGTCGACGACAGGGCCATGCCGCTCAGGCTGAAGTCGGTGTAGCTCAGACCGAAGCCGAACGGGAACAGGGGGCCGGTGGTGTCATCGAGATACTGCGAGGTGTAGTTGCCCGGTTTGCCCGGCGTGAACGGCCGGCCAATGCTCAGGTGGTTGTAGTAGGTCGGAATCTGACCCACCGAGCGCGGGATGGTGATCGGCAGTTTGCCCGACGGGTTGTAGTCGCCGAACAGCACGTCGGCGATGGCGTTGCCGCCTTCGGTGCCGGTGAACCAGGTTTCCAGAATCGCGTCAGCCTGTTCATTCTCTTCGAGAATCGACAGCGGACGGCCGTTCATCAACACCAGCACCAGCGGTTTGCCGGTGGCTTTCAAGGCGCGGATCAGTTCACGCTGGTTTTGCGGAATGTTGATGTCCGTGCGGCTCGACGATTCGTGGGACATGCCACGGGACTCGCCGACGGCGGCAACGACGATGTCAGCGTCCTTGGCGGCTTTCACCGCTTCGTCGATCATCACGTTGGCCGGACGCGGATCATCTACCACTTCCAGGGCGTCGAAGTTGAGGAAGTTCAGGTAATCCGTAATCTTCTTGTCGCTGGTGATGTTGGCACCACGGGCGTATATCAGCGTCGATTGCGCGCCCAGTGCGTTGGTCATGCCGTCGAACAGGGTCACCGATTGCGCAGGGCGACCATTAGCCGCCCAGCTGCCCATCATGTCGATAGGCGCTTTGACCAGCGGGCCGACCAAGGCGATTTTTGCGCTTTTCTTCAGCGGCAGGGTTTCGTTCTGGTTCTTCAGCAACACCATGCTGCGGCGTGCGACATCGCGGGCCTCGGCGCGGTGCAGACGGCTGTCGGCGTTGGTGTCGGCCGGATCATCTTCAGCCTTGCCGATGCGCAGGTACGGGTCCTTGAACAGGCCCATGTCGTACTTGGCGGCGAGCACTTCACGCACGGCATTGTCGATGTCGCTTTGCTCGATCTCGCCCGCCTTC
Source organism: Pseudomonas sp. BE134 (assembly GCF_031456105.1). Taxonomy (NCBI): domain Bacteria; kingdom Pseudomonadati; phylum Pseudomonadota; class Gammaproteobacteria; order Pseudomonadales; family Pseudomonadaceae; genus Pseudomonas; species Pseudomonas sp. BE134. The sequence goes on from NZ_JAVDUA010000006.1 coordinate 96,445, forward strand.
AACAGCCCCGGCAGCTCTTTGCCGTACAGGGTGTCGTTCATGCTCATGTCGATGCCGGCCTTGATCGCCAGCTTCGCGGCTTCGCGACCGTCACGGGCAACGCCGTGCTTGATCAGCTCGAAAATTGCGCCGTGGTCACTGACCGCCAGGCCTTTGAAGCCCCATTCCTTGCGCAACAGGTCGTTCATCAGCCAGGTGTTGGCGGTGGCCGGCACGCCGTTGATCGAGTTCAAGGCAACCATCACCCCGCCGGCACCGGCGTCAATCGCCGCGCGGTAAGGGGGCAGGTAGTCCTGGTACATTTTGACCGGGCTCATGTCGACCACGTTGTAGTCGCGACCACCCTCAACCGCGCCGTACAAGGCAAAGTGTTTGACGCTGGCCATGATGCTGTCGGCCGCGTTGGCACCGGTGCCCTGGAAGGCTTTGACCATGACGCCGGCAATGCGCGAAACGAGGTAGGTGTCTTCACCGAAGCCTTCGGACGTACGGCCCCAACGCGGGTCGCGGGAGATGTCGACCATCGGCGCGAAGGTGAGGTCGACGCCGTCCGATGCAGCTTCCTTGGCGGCGATGCGCCCGGACAGGCCAATGGCGTCCATGTCCCAGCTCGAGGCCAGGGCCAGCGGGATCGGGAAAATGGTGCGGTGGCCGTGGATCACGTCGTAGGCGAAGAACATCGGGATCTTCAACCGGCTGCGCATGGCCGCGTCCTGCATCGGACGGTTTTCCGGGCGGGTGATCGAGTTGAACGTGCCGCCGATGTTGCCGGCCGCGATTTCCTTGCGGATCAGTTCGCGTGGCATTTCCGGGCCGATGCTGATCAGGCGCAACTGGCCGATCTTTTCATCGAGGGTCATCTGCTTCATCAGGTTGCTGATGAAGGCGTCCTTGTTCTCTAGAGGTGCGGGCGTCGTGGCGGCCAATACGTTATGACTGGCCAGGCTGACGAACAGGCCCAGCAAACACAGCTTCTTCATGAATGGTTTTCTCATAAGCCTAAACGGCTGTGAATACGCGCCGGTCAGCCAAAAGTTAGGGAGCGACTATTGTTGTTCAGGTAAATGCATGCACACTTGCGCAGAGTTTTGCGCTGGGGGCATCTTTTAGCCCATTGGCTCGATGCAATCCAGTGGCGGCGGCAGATTATGCCCCAAGTACCCGGTCAGAAGGGTACAGGTTGTTTTTCAACGGAATGTGCCAGGGAGTGACCCAGATGAATGCAAGACACCACTATCGCTCAAGCCTGCAGGTTGCAGCCTTGATGTGGCTGACCACATTGCTCGCGGGCTGTGGCATCAACACGATTCCGACCCTCGATGAGCAGGCCAAAGCCGCGTGGGGCCAGGTACAGAACCAGTATCAGCGCCGCGCCGACTTGATCCCCAATCTGGTAGAAACCGTCAAAGGCTACGCCAAACATGAAGAAGAAACCCTGACCGCAGTGATCGAAGCGCGGGCCAAGGCAACGTCTATTCAAGTGGACGCCAAGACGCTGGATAACCCGGAAAAACTCAAACAGTTCCAACAGGCCCAGGATCAACTGACCGGAGCCTTGAGCCGTTTGATGGTGGTGTCCGAGCGTTATCCGGACCTCAAGGCCAACCAGAATTTCCTCGCGTTGCAGTCGCAACTTGAAGGCACCGAGAACCGCATCGCCGTGGCGCGGCGTGATTTCATTCTCGCGGTGCAGAAATACAACACCGAAATCCGCACCTTTCCCGGTCGCCTGTGGCACGCGGTGATGTACAGCGATTTGCCGATCCGCGAAACCTTCGAGGCGACCACACCGGACGCCAACAAGGCGCCCGAAGTGAAATTTTGATCGGCTCAAGCATCACCACGGATGAGGTTGCCAATGCGCGTGTTGAAAGTGGGGCTGATGCTGGTGCTCTGGGTGTTCGCCCTGACGGCGCAGGCCGAGTTGACGTTTCCATCACTGACCGGACGGGTGGTCGATAACGCCCAGATGATCGAACCGTCGGTGCGCGAGCAACTGACCCAGCAACTAAAGGCCCATGAAACCGCCACCGGCGAGCAGTTGGTGGTGGTCACGCTGCCGGACTTGCAGGGCACCGACATTGCGGATTTTGGCTACCAACTGGGGCGCGCCTGGGGTATCGGTCAGAAAGATAAAAACAACGGCGCGCTGCTGATCGTCGCGCGCGACGAGCGTAAATTGCGTATCGAAGTCGGCTATGGCCTCGAAGACCGCCTGACCGACGCGCAAAGTTCGGTGATCATCAATCAGGTGATCACCCCCGCGTTCAAGGCCGGCAACTTCAGCAAAGGCATCAGCGACGGGGTCGCGGCGATGCTGGTGGTGTTGGGTGGCAGTTCGCTGGATGAACCGTCGACGGTCTATGAACCGCGTGGTGATGAGGACAGCGACTTCATGGCGCGCCATCCCGGCGTTTTTGTGTTTTTGGTGATGCTGTTCATCCTGACGTTTTTTGTCTTGCAGATGCTTGGCATTCTGCCGGCCGGCCGAGGTGGGTCGGGCGGTTCGGGCGGTGGTTTTGGCGGCGGTGGTTTTGGTGGCGGCGGTGGAGGTGGGGGCTTTAGCGGCGGCGGGGGCAGTTTCGGGGGCGGCGGTTCGTCGGGCGGCTGGTGATAACAATAATGAGCAGGCACTTTTAAACATGGCGTTACTGACTGAACACGAACAACGCAAAGTCGCCGAGGCGATTGCCCGGGTCGAACGGGACACCGACGCCGAACTGGTGACCGTGCTTGCCGCTCGCGCCGACGACTATGCATATATCCCGCTGCTGTGGGCCAGCCTGCTGGCGCTGATGGTGCCGGGGATCGTGCATTACCTGACCGGCTGGTTGACCCTGCACAGTTTGCTGCTGGTGCAATGGATCACCTTTATCGTGCTGTGCCTGGTGTTCCGCCTTCCGAAAGTCACCACGCACCTGGTTCCGCGCTCGGTACGGCACTGGCGCGCCTCGAACCTGGCGCGTCGGCAATTCCTGGAGCAGAACCTGCACCACACGACCGGCAGCACCGGGATGCTGATTTTTGTCTGCGAAGCGGAGCGCTATGTGGAGATCCTGGTGGATGAAGGGATTTCCAGGCGGCTGGACAACAAGAACTGGGAGGGGATTGTCGCGGCGTTTACCCGGCAGGTGAAACAGGGGCAGACGTTGCAAGGGTTCGTGACCTGCATCGAGGCGTGTGGTGAGTTGCTCAAAGTGCATGTGCCGGTGACGCAAGTGCGTAATGAACTGCCGAACCGGTTGGTAGTGTTGGGCTAGCCGCAACCCAATCCCCGTAGCAGCTGGCGAAGCCTGCGTCCGGCTGCGCAGCAGTCGTAAAATCAGCACACGCGGTGCATCAGGAACACCGTGCTCAGCGGTTTTACGACTGCTACGCAGCCGGACGCAGGCTTCGCCAGCTGCTACAGATCATGCCGTTCGGTAAATAACTGCGTGTCCCGAACGGCCATCCCCCCTAAAATACCCGCCATTCCCCGATTCGCTCCGCCCGAGGCCGTTTTGCCCATGTCCGTCACCGTCAACCCCGCCAGCCTCGCGCCGGATCACCACGCCCAGTTCATCGACCTGCTGCAAACCAGCCTCGACGCCAACGCCTTCATCAAGCTGGTGCTGGCCAAGTACGTCGGTACTGAAATGGATTTGCAGCGTCTGATCATCAAGCAGCTGACGGTCAAGGATCAGCCTTGCCTGTCCTTCGTCTACCGCTACAAAACCCGCGACATCACCAAAAATCTTCCGATTGAAGAGGGCGTGGCGACCATCGCCGCGCTGCTGCCGGCGTCGTTCAAAAATGCGCATTTGCTGTCATTGACTGACGAAGCCCAGCTCGAATACAGCAAAAAGGGCAAGTCTTCACTGTTCAAGAGCAAACCTCAGCAATTGCGTGAAGTGCCGTCCGCCGAACATAACCGCGAGAAGAACCGCTTCCTCGACCTGAGCCGGCCGTTCCTCGCGGACCTCGGCGTGACCAACAGCAAGCACGAACTGATTCCGGCGATGTCGCGCAAGTGGAAGCAGATCAACAAGTTCATCGAAGTCTTCAGCCATGCGCTGACCACTTCGCCGTTGGCGCTGGACAAGCCGGTACAGGTCGCGGATTTCGGTTCGGGCAAGGGTTACCTGACGTTCGCCATCCATGACTACCTGCGCAACACCTTGAACGCCGAAGGCATGGTGACGGGCGTCGAGCTGCGCGAGGAGATGGTCAACCTGTGTAACGCCGCCGCCGCGAAGCTTGAGCATCCGGGGCTGGTGTTCAAGTGCGGTGACGTGCGCAGCGTTGCGCCGAGCGAACTGGACGTGATGATCGCGCTGCATGCCTGCGACATCGCCACCGACTACGCGATTCACACCGGCATCCGCTCCGGGGCGTCGATCATCATGTGCTCGCCGTGCTGCCACAAACAGATCCGCCTGCAAATTCAGAGCCCGGCGCTGCTCAAGCCGATGCTGCAATACGGCTTGCACTTGGGTCAGCAAGCAGAAATGGTCACTGACAGTTTGCGCGCGCTGTTCCTCGAAGCCTGCGGTTATGAAACCAAGGTGTTCGAGTTCATCTCACTGGACCACACCAACAAGAACAAGATGATCCTGGCGGTCAAACGCGCCGAGCCGGTGGACCCGGCCCAGCTGTTGGTGAAGATTCAGGAACTGAAGGATTTTTACCACATCAGCGAGCACTGTCTCGAAACCCTGCTGCGGGCCGACGGCTACCTCTAAACACTGTGATCTCCTGTGGGAGCGAGCCTGCTCGCGAAGGCGGACTGACATTCAACATCTATGTTGGCTGTGACGGCCCCTTCGCGAGCAGGCTCGCTCCCACATGGGGTTTGATGGCGGTCTTGCGGCCCAACATGACGGTCACGATTACTCCGGCAGCAAACAGCCAGGTGATCGGCTCGATGTGTTCGCCGAAGAACAGCGCCGAGAAGGCGATGGTGAAGAAGATTTGCAGCAGTTGAATCTGGCTGACCCGGGCAATTCCGCCCATCGCCAGCCCGGCGTACCAGGCAAAAAAGCCGATGAACTGCGAGAACAGTGAGACATAGCCAAACGCCCACCAGGTCTTGGCCGAAATCTCGCCCTGATGTTGCAGCGCCAGGTACATCACCGGCCCGATCAACAGCGGCGTCGACAACACCAGCGCCCAGCAGATCACCTGCCAGCCGCCCATCTCCTTGGCCAGCCGCCCGCCCTCGGCGTAACCCAGACCACCCACCGCAATTGCCCCGAGCATCAGCAAATCACCGGCCTGAATGCTGCCGGCACCGCTGATCAGCGCGTAACCCAGCACCAACGCACTGCCCAGCGCGGCGCAGGCCCAGAACGCTTTTGACGGTCGTTCGTGGGACAACCACGCAGCGTACAGCGCCACACACAGCGGTTGCAGGCCATTGACCAAGGCACCGTGGGACGCTGGCAAGGTTTGCATGGCCCAGGCCGACAACACCGGAAAACCGAGAATGACGCCGGCGATCACCAGCGTCAGGCCTTTGACCTGTTTCCAGGTCGGCCATTTCTCCCGTCGCCACAGCAACAGCATCGCCGCCGGCACCGCCGCAAACAGCGCCCGACCGAGGCCATTGAGCAGTGGATGCAGTTCCTGCACGACGATCCGTGTGAAGGGCAGGGTGAGGCTGAAGATCACAACACCGAGCAGGCCGAGGGCCATGCCGGTGTTTTCGCGCGAGGACATGTTGGTAACCAGAGTTCAGAGTGGGGGAATTGTCTTCATCTAGCCACAAACCGCGTTGGCTGCGCTGTTACAGCTAGGCGCAGACTTATCCGTACAGTTTGAGGGCCCCATCGCGGGCAAGCCACGCTCCCACATTGGAATGCGATCACCTAATGTGGGAGCGTGGCTTGCCCGCGATGAACGATGACTCGGTCCATCAGGTAGTAGCTGGTTATTACCCGACCCTCTGGATAAGGACTACCTTGAATACTCCTGCGAATGTTCCCCCAGAGGAGTCCTCCCCATGGCTGCCAAGAAAATCCTGATGCTGGTCGGCGATTACGTCGAAGACTACGAAGTGATGGTGCCGTTTCAGGCATTGCTGATGGTCGGTCACACCGTCCATGCCGTTTGCCCGGACAAAACCTCCGGCCAGACCGTGCGCACGGCCATCCACGATTTCGAAGGTGACCAGACCTACAGCGAAAAGCCCGGCCACTTGTTTGCCCTGAACTTCGACTTCGCCAAAGTCGCGGAAACCGACTACGACGCACTGCTGATCCCGGGCGGCCGTGCGCCGGAATACCTGCGCCTGAATGAAAAAGTCCTGGACCTGGTGCGCGCGTTCGACAAGGCTGGCAAGCCGATTGCTGCCGTGTGTCATGGCGCGCAATTGCTGGCGGCGGCCGGCGTTCTCGAAGGGCGCGAGTGCAGCGCGTATCCGGCCTGTGCTCCGGAAGTGCGTCTGGCGGGTGGTACGTTCATCGACATTCCTGTGACGCAGGGCCATGTTCAAGGCAATCTGGCCACAGCCCCGGCCTGGCCGGCGCACCCGAGCTGGCTTGCCGGTTTCCTCGGGTTGCTGGGCACCCAAATCACGTTGTAACGAGGGACTTGTCCATGTGCGAGCTCTACGTCAAGGCCGATCCGATCCTTTACGAATCGCGCTCCCGCTCGCTGCGTATCTGCGGGGTGGTCACCACCCTGCGGCTGGAGAATCAGTTCTGGGACATCCTCAGCGAAATCGCCGAAGTCGACGGTATGACCACCAATCAGCTGATCGCCAAGCTGTATGAGGAGGTGATGGACTATCGCGGGGAAGTGGTGAACTTTGCGTCGTTTTTGCGGGTGAGTTGTATGCGGTATTTGAGTCAGCGGCGGGTGGTTGCGCCGGATTTGTCGGTGGTCCGGGCGGTGGCGAAGTAGCGAATACCGCGTTGACTCAATCGCTAACAGGATCGCTCCCACAAAGGGCCGGTGTACACCGATCCAATGTGGGAGCGAGACCGGCTTGCCGGCGATGGGGCCCGTCAAGCCACTGACAATCCAGCTGTCAGTCCGTCTCGATCCGCGAATGCTTGCGGGTATCTTTCATGGTCACATACACCAGCAACGACACGGCAATACACGCCGTCACATACCAGTAGTACCCGGTTTCCATGCCAATGCTCTTGAACCACAGCGCGATGTATTCAGCGGTGCCGCCGAAGATCGACACGGTCAGGGCGTATGGCAAACCGACCCCCAGTGCACGAATTTCGGTGGGGAACAGTTCGGCTTTCACCACGGCGTTGATCGAGGTGTAGCCGCTGACGATGATCAGCGCCGCCATGATCAGGAAGAACGCTCCCCACCAGGTTTGAACGGTGTGCAGCGTGGTCAGGATCGGCACGGTGAACAACGTCCCCAGAATGCCGAAGGCAATCAGGATCGGCCGACGACCGACTTTATCTGACAGCCCGCCGATGATCGGTTGCAGGCACATGAACAGGAACAGCGTGGCCGCCGAAATCGTGGTGGAGTCGGAAATGCTCATGCCGACCGTGTTCACCAGGTATTTCTGCATGTAGGTGGTGTAGGTGTAGAACGCCAGGGTGCCACCCATGGTCAGGCCGACCACGGTCATCAGTTCCTTGGGATGACGCATCAAGGTGCGCATCGCGCTTTCCTTGGCTTTCTCTTTCTTGGTGAACGACTCGGTTTCTTCCATGCCGCGACGCAGGTACAGCGCGACTACCGCGCACAACGCGCCGATGGCGAACGGGATGCGCCAGCCCCAGGCGTACAGTTCTTCGGTGGTCAGCACCTGTTGCAATACGATCAGTACCGCCAGCGCTATGAGTTGACCGGAGATCAGCGTCACGTACTGGAAACTGGAGTAGAAGCCGCGACGATCCTTGGTCGCCATCTCGCTGAGATAAGTCGCCGAGGTGCCGTACTCGCCACCGACCGACAGGCCTTGCAGCAAACGGGCGAAAATCAGCAGGATCGGTGCGCCGATGCCAATGGTTTCATAACCCGGGCTCAGGGCGATCAGCAGCGAGCCGAAACACATCAGGTACACCGAAGCCATCAGTGCTTTCTTGCGACCGGCCTTGTCGGCGTAGAGGCCCATCAGCCAGCCACCGATCGGGCGCATCAGGAAGCCCACGGCGAAGATCGCGGCGGTGTTCAGCAGCTGGGCGGTGGTGTCGCCCTTGGGGAAAAAGGCTTTGGCGAAGTACAGGGAGAAGGCGGCGTAAACGTACCAGTCATACCACTCGACCATGTTGCCGACCGAACCGCTGAAGATCGACTTGATGCGGCTGGCGGTGGTTCTTGCTTTGGCGGGCGCGGCAACCGACCCAAGGGGCAGGGCGTTTGAGTTATCCATTGAAGGATCCTTCATTTAATTGTTTTTGTGGAGCGCGTTTAAACGCGGCCTGTGGGGGCTATAGCAGGAGCTGTGCCAAGAGGCAGAGGGGCGGTTTAGAGGGGGTTTGAGGCTGGGATGAGCGGAAATCCGCTTATGGAGTTCGGGCTGGCAAGCGGAATTCCGCCGGAGCCGATCGTTCCCACGCTCCGCGTGGGAATGCCTCTACGGACGCTCCGCGTCCGGCTTTGGGGACGCAGAGCGTCCCAGGCTGCGTTCCCACGCGGAGCGTGGGAACGATCATTCGCCGAGGAACATCTCGCGCGTCAGTCCATGCCGCTGCATCTTTTCATTGAAGGTGCGGCGTGGCAGTTGCAGTTCCTCAAGTACCGCTTTCACATCGCCTTTGTGCCGGGTCAATGCCGCACGCAAACAATGCGCTTCAAACGCTTCCTGCTGCGCCGCCAGCGACTGTCCGGGATCAATCCCCTCCGGTTGCGGTTCGCCCAGCCCCAGCACTTGCCGCTCGGCGACGTTCGCCAGCTCGCGCACATTGCCCGGCCAGTCGTGGCTCAGCAGATGACTCAGCTGTGGACCGGTCAACGGTGGAAAAGTCCGGCCCAAACGCTCGGCGGCATTTTGGGCAAACGATTCGAACAGCAACGGAATGTCTTCGCGACGATCGCGCAACGGCGGCAGCCGCAACTCGGCGACGTTCAGTCGATAGGCCAAATCCTCGCGAAAACGCCCGGCTCGTGCCTCATCGAGCAGATCCGGTTTGGTCGCAGCGATGATCCGCAAGTCCACGCGAATGCTCTGGTTCGATCCCAGGCGTTCAAGCTTCTGCTCCTGCAACACCCGCAGCAATTTCACTTGCTGGGCCAGGGGCATGCTCTCGATTTCATCGAGAAACAGCGTGCCGCCATCGGCGTATTCCAGCTTGCCGATGCGTTTGCCTTGGGCACCGGTGAACGCGCCGCTCTCGTGGCCGAACAACTCGGCCTCGAACAACTGCTCGGGAATTGCCGCGCAGTTGAGCGCCACAAACGGCTTGTCGGCACGCGGCCCGAAGTCATGCAGGCAACGCGCAACCAGCTCCTTGCCGCTGCCGGTTTCACCCCGGATCAACACGTTGACCGGCAGTGCTGCCAGGTCCAGCACCTGTCGGCGCAACGTCTGTAAACCACGGGACACGCCGAGCAAGGTGGCATCGAGTCTGGCGCGGTTGTCGGCCAGTTCGTGCAGGGCACGGTTTTCCAGCACCAGCCGACGCTTGTCCAACGCCCTGCGCAAACTGCTCAGCAGGGTTTCCGGGCTGAAGGGTTTTTCCAGAAAGTCATACGCGCCATCGCGCATCGCTTCGACCGCCATCGGCACATCGCCGTGACCAGTCAGCAAAATCACCGGCAAGTCGGCATCGCGACGCTGCACTTCGGCCAGCAATTCCAGCCCGGTCATGCCAGGCATGCGCACGTCGCTGAGGATCACGCCGGGAAAGTGCGCGGGCAATTGCGACAGGCACTCATCGGCGCGGCTGAACAACTGCACTTCAAAACCCGACAGGCTCAGCCATTGTTCGACGGCGCTGCGAATGCTGCTTTCGTCGTCGACCACCATCACTGAATTCAGCATGAAACAGGCGCCTCCGGGTCGATGGGCAAGGTCAGGGTAAACACGGCGCCGGTTTCGTCATTGTCGGCACTCAGGCGGCCACCCGATTCGTGAACGATGGCAAACGATACCGCCAGACCAAGGCCCAGGCCATCACCCACCGGCTTGGTGGTGAAGAACGGGTCGAATACATTCGGCAAGTGTTCTTTGGCGATGCCGCCGCCGTTGTCGCTGACGCTCAGGCGCCACAATTGCTCGTCGGCTTCGAGGCGGATTTCCAGACGTTTGCAGGGCGTATCGTGCATGGCATCAAGGGCATTGCGCAGCAGATTGATCAGCACCTGTTCCAGACGAATCGCATCGCCGCGCACCCACGCCGGACGCGTCAGGTGCAATACGGTGCTGACCTGTTCGTCACGCACTCGGGCGTCGAGCAAGTGCAGCGACTGGTCGACCACCGCCGCCAGATCCAGCCGTTCGCGCAGGCCGCTGGGGCTTTTGCGGGCGAAGGTTTTCAGGTGGCCGGTGAGGGCCGCCATGCGCGTCAGCATCTCATCCACTGGCCTGAGCGCCTTGTAGGCGTCGTCGACCCGGCCGTGATCGAGCAGCAGCCTCAGAGTAGCAAGCTGCATGCGCTGGGCGGTCAGTGGCTGGTTGATTTCATGGGCGAGGGCGGCCGACATTTGCCCCAGGGCCGCGAGTTTGGCCGATTGCACCAGACCGTCTTGAGCGGTGCGCAAATCGCGGGTGCGCTCCTCTACCAGTCGTTCAAGTTCTTCGCGGGTGCGCTGACGCATTTTGGCCAGGCGCCAGCGTTGATTGAGGAACAGCAAAAGAAACACCAGCGCCAGCCACAATCCGGCAGCAGCGAGCGCGGCGTTGCGGCTGTCTTCAAAGGCGGCCTGGGGGCGGCGCAGCAGGTGCAGGGTCCAGCCTTCAGTGGTCAGCGGCAGCGATTCCCACAGATAATCAGCCGTGCCGTCGGGGCCCGCGACGCGCCTCAGATCACTGTTGTCGTTGAAGTGCTGCAGCGATTGATAATCCAGGGGCGTCAGCGCTTGTTTGTCATATTGGCGAGTGGCCTTGAGGGCGGCGTGATCGCTGTCGCTCAACGGTTGCAACAATCGATAGCGCCAGCCCGGCTGGTTGGCGATGAAGATGATCCCGCGTGCATCGCTGACCAGCAGGGTGTCGCTGCCTTGGCGCCATTCGCGTTCCAGTTCCGGAAACTCCAGCTTGACCACCATCGCGCCGAGAAACTCGCCGTTGTCGCCGGTGACCGCGCTGGACAGGAAATACCCCGGAATCCCGCTGGTCACGCCCACCGCATAAAAACGCCCGGTGCCTTGGGTGCGCGTCTCACTGAAGTACGGGCGAAAGCCGTAGTTGTGGCCGACATAGCTGCTGGGCAACCGCCAGTTGCTGGCAGCCACGGCGAGGCCGGTGCGGTCGAGCAGTTCGAGGGTCGAGGATTGCGCCGCGCCGTTGATTTTTTCCAGTTTGCGATTCAGCGCGTCCTGCTGTTCCGGCGATACCGTGCCGTTGAGGGCAGCGCGCAACTCCGGGTCCAGCGCCAGCACGGCAGGCAGGGCGCGGTAGCGGTCGATCAGGGTATGCAGGGAATTGGCGTACAGCGCCAGTTGCTGATTGGCGCGCGCGGCGTCTTCGACCAATGCCTGGCGCTCGGCGTGACGCATGGCGAAACCCGCCGCCAGCACGGCGCCGGCGATGATCAGCAAGGTGTACAGCGTCAGGCGTAACGCGCGTGAACGAGCAAACATGGTGTCTGAAACAATCAGCAGTAGGGGCGCGCACCATAACATGGAGTTGCGCCGAAAATTCAGGGCCCGGCGTTGCGGCGCAGGGCCTCAGGCGGCTCTTTTTTCGATGAGGTACCGAGAGACTCTTCCGGCCAGGTTTCTGGCCTGCTTGATCCCGCTTCGGGCGACTTTGAAGTCTTGCTCAAGGCTCGACCTGTCGAGGGCACCCGAGTTGACCGGCATATTGAGGGCGCCGATCAGCCGGTCATCGCTGACCGACGCGCCTGCCAGTGTTTCAAGGGCTTGGTTGACCTGCATTTCTACGTCATTGAGATAGGTGTCCAGCGCATCGAGATTGGACGTTATCCTGTCGAGATCGCCTTGACCAAGAGAATCATTGAGCGCTTCGGTCAATTGGGACGCCTGACGCGCGATGGCCAGGGTTTGTTTGAGGTAAGGCACCTTGAGGTGTTTGCCAATGACGCGGGCGGTGGTTTCGATGGCGGTTTTTGTCAGGCCTGCCGAATTTTCCGGGCTGAAGCTTTGTGCCACCGCTTTAACGCTGAATGGCTCGGCGCGGGATTTGCTTTTCAGGTTTTTCACCGAGATCGCTGACGGATCCGGGGTGATGGTGTAACCCAGTCCTGTTTCCTCGCCGAGTTTGTCCATGAGTTTGGCGGCCGCTTCAGCGGCAAAAATTCCTCCGACAGCCGCTGTTACGGGGACCACAACAGGTGCCGCCGGCCCCGTCAGGCTGCCGACGCCTGTACCCACTGCGGCGCCAGCCGCCCCCGCATGAAACGTGACGGCGAACGAAGCCACGCTAAAGAGCAATTTCTTGCCCGCCGTTTTGTAAATGTCACGGGTTCGAGTGAGGTTGTAGAGTTGATAATTGAGCTTCTTCAGTTCGCTGTTGACGGTCGATAGCGTGTTTGACGCGTCGATGATCTGTTGTTTTGCAGCGTCCTCCTTTTTCGTGCCGCTGCTGTCGACATAGCGCATCGGGTTGTTCGTCACAAACGCATAGAGATTCAACCCGTCCACATCCCATTCCGGATCGGCACTCACCCAACGTTGCAACCACGGCGCGTAGTAACGAGCTCCGTAGTAATAAAGCCCGCATTCATCCATTTCCTTGCCCGAATAACGGATGGTTTTGTAGTTGACCTCCAATGCAGATACCGCCGTCAACCAGGCCGTACCGCCATACGGGTAATAGCCTTCGTGGCTGATCAGTCGGGCGTTTTGATCCAGTTCCATGAGGCTGGAACCCAGGTGGTCGTCGAGGCTGTAGCGCAGTTGATCCTGGTCGACACCGTCGGGTTTCTTGCTGACCCAATGCAGGCAACGCACGCTGCCCCGACCGCCCGGCAAGGTGATGACGTGCAGCTCTTCGCCGTTGTCGCGGGTGCGGATTTCCAGCCCCGGCAGGTAAATGACCTGCTGGAAGTGGGTGGTCGATGACGTGTGGGTTTCGTGGCGCTTGAACACGCGCGCGCCCTGGCTGTAGCGAAAGAGTTCTTCATCGTTGGGCCCGTCGTAACGTTCAACCAGCGTCGCTGCGGCCAATTGATCGCGGTTGTTCCAGTGCAGGGGCCTTCCAGGGGACGAGGCCCGGAGGTTGCCATGGTGGTCCAACAAGGTGTCGAAATCAGGGACGGGATCTCCTTCTTTCCAGCGCACGCCACGGTTGCTGTTGGGGGCGATGAACATCCGGTGGGTGTAGCCGCCCAACGCACGCTCATGGACCAACTTGATCAGGTTACCGCCACGATCGTACGTGTAGTTCTGTGTGTAGTTGAGGTGGTTGTCGGGATCGCTCGGCAAAGGCTGACCCGGCAGATCAGAATGGGGTGCGGCGTCATGGCCGGTGGCGCTGGCCAGTTGATACAGCGAGTCATAGGTAAAAGCTCGATGACCATCGATGAGCTGGTTTTTGAAGTACACCGGTTTAAACGCGAGATCGTCGATGCGTAACAGGTTGCCGACCCGGTCATAACCGTACTGAAAGTGTTGGAGCAGGTTCTGGCCGGGCACACCGGCGGTCAGGGTATCGAGACGATCATCGGCCTCATCGTACGTCCAGGTGCTGACCACATTGTTGCCGGCCTGTTGCTCGATGATCTGACTGGCGGCGTTATACCGGGCGTTGGCCAGAACGGGCTGCCAGGTTCCTGTGGATTTGAGTTTCAGGTGAACTTGTTTCAATTGCCCCGTGAGGTCGTAATGCATCTGTTGCTGATGATCACCGGCATCGGTCTGGGTCAGCACCAAACCGAGCGGACTGAAAGTCTGATGACGGGTAAAAGTGCCGATATCGCTGAGCGTTCGGCTGTCGCGCAATGTCTGGTCGTGCAGGCTGATACTGTTGAACTCCAGCACGCCTGAGGGATCGACTTGCCTGATCAGTCGGCCGCGCAGGTTGTGCTCGGCGTCGGCCGAGGCATCGGCATAGGTGAAGGTTTCGACGGTCCCTTGAACGCTCTCTTCTGCGCCCACAATGCGCAACTGGTTGTCATAGGTGGTGCTCCAGTGGCTGCCTCGCTCATCCCAGCGCTGAAGAATCTCTCCGTCCACCCCGGCCAGGCTCAGGCGCCAGCCAACATCGACGCTGACGACCTTGACCGGCTCGCCGGGGAGGCGGTAAACGGTGGTCAGGTTGGGCACCTTTTCGAACAGTCGCGGGTCCCACTGCGCTACCAAATGACCGAGTCCGTCAAAGTGCTGGCGGGTAATCAGCGCCTCCAGCAGGCCGTTCTGGCGCAGGTAGGCCACCTGGCGAACGGGCAACCCGCGCGGCTCATGGGCAATGACTACGGGGGTACGATAGTCCGGGTTCGTGTTCATTTTTCAGGCTCGCCGTTGCGCCGGTTCATGCGGCTGACTCAGAGACAGTTCTATGCAACTGCTGTCTCGGTTTTCTGGGTTTTGGAACGGGTCTCTCCATCGTATTGACGACCTGGCTCAGTTCCGCCAACCGCTGATTGGCACCGTCAGCTTCGCTGGATTGCTCAACGACGGCCTTCGCCATTTCCAGCGTTTGACTGATTGCCTCAAATGGCTCCATGCCGGAGTTGAGCAGCTTCATGGCCTGGCGTTGAGCTTCGGAGCTGAGTTCACCCAGTTGTTTGTAGAACATGTCTTGAATTGGCTGCGGGTAGCTCGTGATGCTGTCCGCTAGCTGTTTGATTTTGTCGATGGCCTCCCGGCCGCTACTGACAATACTTTGTGCTCCCTCAATGACTTTGTTCGAGGTATCGACAGCCGTGCCCAAGCCATTTTTGATTTCTTGGGTATGTAGCGTTTGCGCCAGCTGCAATCCTTTCTTGAAAAAGTAATACCGCAGTAACGGCATGGCGATGGCGCCGACCACCATGCCGACCGCCGCACCAATGCCGGTGCCGATACCGGGTACGACGCTGCCGAGTGCCGAGGCCACGGTGGTACCGGCAATCGCGCCTTTCAAGATTGATTTGACGCCATGTCTGGACCGAAGGAATTTACCCAGCGTCATGCTCTGGCGAACCTCGGCAATGTCGGCGCCTTCGGGAATAAGGCCGTCGAATTCAGTGGCGAGGCTGTGCATCTGATCGGCAGCGTTCTTGGCTTTACCGAGTACACCTACGAAATCCCGCCCCAGTTCAAATACGGCTTTGAATGTGCCTGATCTGTCGACGTACAGAAGCGGGTTGTTGCCGACCATCGCATACAGATTCAACCCATCCACATCCCCCGCCGGGTCGGCACTGACCCAGCGCTGCAACCACGGTGCGTAATACCGGGCGCCGTAGTAATACAGCCCACTGTCATCCATTTCCTTGCCCGAGTAACGGATGGTCTTGTAGTCGACGTCGACTTGATTTCCAGCCGCCAGCCAGGCCGTGACGCCGAACGGGTAATAACCTTCGTGGCTGATCACTTGCCCTTGCCGGTCGAGTTCCATGGCACAGGAGCCCAAATGGTCTTCCAGGCTGTAGCGCAACTGATCGGCCTCGATCCCGCCGGGTTTGCCGCTGACCCAGTGCAGGCAACGCACGCTGCCGTGCCCGCCGGGCAGGGTGATCACATGCAGCTCTTCGCCATTGTCGCGGGTGCGGATTTCCAGCCCCGGCAGGTAGACCACCTGGTGAAAATGGGTGAGCGAGGAGGTGTGGGTTTCATGCCGCTTGAACACGCGCACGCCCTGGCTGTAGCGGTAGAGTTCCTGGTCGTCGGGGTCATTGTCGCGTTTGACCCGCGTGACGGATGCCAGCTCATCGAGGCTGTTCCACTGCAAGGTGTTGCCCGGTTGTAATTGCTGAAGATTGCCGTGATGGTCGAACAGTTCGGTAAAGACCGGTGCAGGATCACTCTCTTTCCAGCGCACGCCACGGTTGCTGTCAGGGTCGATGAACATCTCGCGGGTATGCGCGGCGCCATCACGGACATGACGCAAGGTGATCAGGTTGCCGCCGTGATCGTACTCATAGTCTTGCCGGTAGTTGAGCCGATTGCTCGGGTGGCCGGGCAGTGGCCGACCCGGAATGTCCGACGGTGGGGCATCGTCGTAACCACTGGCACGGGTCAGCCGGTACAGCGAGTCATAGGTGAAGTCGCGGTGGCCGTCGACCCGCTGGTTGGCGAAGTGGATCGGCTGGAACAGGCGGTCTTCGATACGGGTGATGTTGCCGACGCGGTCGTAGAAATAGTCGAGGTGTTGCAGCGCCGGCTCGGCGTTTTTTTGGCTGCGTTGGCTGGTCAGGCGCCCATCGGCCGGGTCGTAGGTCCAGGTGCTGAGCACATTGTTGCCGGCGCTTTGTTCAATGATCAGGCCGGCGGCGTCGTACTGCGCCTCTTTCAAAATCGCCTGCCAGGTCGGGCTGCCTTTTAGCCGCAGCTCAACCTGTTGGAGCTGGCCGCCGACGTCGTACTGCAACTGTTGCTGATGATCTCCGGCGTCGGTCTGGCTCAGTACCACGCCGAGCGAACTGAACGTGCGGCTGCTGCGGTAGGGCGTACCTTCGATCAGGATTCGCGTTTCACTCAGCGGCTGTCCCAGCAGGCTATAGCTGTCGACACTCAAGGTGCCGGAGCGGTCGAGCTGTTCGGTCAGCTGGCAACGCAGGTTGAAATCAGGATCAGCCGAGGCATCGGCATAAGCAAAGGTTTCGACGTTGGGCTGGGCGTTCTCTTCAATCGCGACCGGACGCAACAAGGGGTCGTAGCGGGTGCGCCAATGACTGCCGCGCTGGTCCCAACGTTGAAGCGTTTCACCGCCCACGCCGACCAGGCTCAAGCGCCAGCCGGCATCGACGCTATCGACCTTGAGCGGTTCGCCAGAGAGGCGGTAGACGGTGGACAGGTTGGGGTCGACACCGAACAACCGCGGGTCCCATTGCGCGACCCGTCGCCCGGCGGCGTCATGCCGCTGTCGGGTAATCAAGGTGTCCAGTGGCCCGCCGACGAGGTTGCGCAAGTACGCCACCTGACGGATCGGTAAACCCCGACTATCAATGACCGTCAGGTTCGGGGTGTGCCAATGAACCGAGAGAGTCACTGTTTGCCTGCCTTCAGCCCGGTATCAGGCTGCGCAACGTAGGTGTCGTTGAAATCCAGACTGGTTTTGTACCAAGGGTGGATGATTTCAAGTGCGACATCCTTTTTGGCGTTGATGACTTTGTTCAGGCGCCCCAGCACGTCGTAAAACTTCTGATCGTGATGGCCGAACTCACGCAAGGATTGGTCATTGATGTAGCAGTGCACATTGGCGAAGTACGGGCGAAACACGCGAACCGGCAATCCCTTGTTGTTGTATTCCACCCGTTCGCTGACGCGCCAGCGCGGGTTGGCGGGGGCGACCTTGGGCTTGCCGTCTTCAATCACCAGCTCACCGTTTTCCACCACGAAAGCCGGGCCGGGTTCGACCAGTTGTTTGATCTGCAATGGTCGGCCGAAACCATCCACGAAGGCTTTGACGATCTGGATTTGCTGAAGCACATCGTCAAAGTAGCGGTCGGCGGTGAGGACGACACTGTGCACGGGTTCGCGGGGAGCACTGTGGATCAAGGCAAGCAGTGCTTGTTCAGCCACGGTCAGGAACATGAGCCGAGACAGGCGACGCCGGGCGCTGGCGCGAATATGCAGGCTGGGTAGCACATCACCTTGCTCGATCCAGGCGGTCAGCCAGTCGGGTGTCTGCCTGACGGAGTCGGGGAGTTCGCCCATCCAGCTGAACAGGTCCTTTCGCAATACGCTCGCCGCGTTTTGCAGGGCGCCTTTCGGGTCTTCGATGGCAGGGCCCGGGCGAGGGTCGAGGGGGCGCACGTGCTCAGCGATAGGCCGAAAACCTGCGGGCTTGCCGTCTTCGGTGCCATGGAAACTGATGGCGAGCGGTTGGCCGGACGGTTCGTAAAGGGCTTCCTCGACATTTTCATTGGCATCGATACTGCGCATGAGTTGCAGCGCGTGATAGTCATATTCAAAACGTGCTTCACAACCGTCTGGCTGCCTGACGCTTTCCAGGAACAGGCGGTAGGCGTCGTAACGGGCTGTCGTGATGCCGTGACTCGGCGTTTCGTTGTACTCAAGCACCTTATAAAAGTTCTCGGGAACGTCGTACCTGGCGAAACCGTACCGGGATGACCACAAATTGCGTGCCTTGTCTTCCTCTTCGTCGGCGACTGGGTCCACACCCAGAATCAGGGGCATGTGCGAGTACCCGATCTTTTCCAGTTCGTCCCGGATAACCAGTGACGGCACGGTGTCGTAGGCGTCCAGCGCGGTCTTGTCCAGTTGGGCAATTTCCAGCGGCGCCCGCAGTGCCTCGAATTCCGCCTTGCCATCGGCCAGTGGGGTCTGATCGTCTGTCTTGAGGTAGCGATAGACGGATTGGGTGGTCAACAGTCGCTGAGCGACCCATTGGGGTGACGCGTACAGTTTGAGCAGCCCCTCAAAGGATATGCCTTCGGGGTTCAGCCCTTCGGGTGCAGACCCCTTGGGCAATATCAATGCATTGCCGCGTTGCTGCCAGGGCAGACCCAGTCGCCAGCCTTGCAAGTCCTGCTTCAAGTGAATGAACCGGGCGCGGGTTTCGTTCAGGTAATAAGACTGTTGTGCCGGGTCATGGGCATCAAGCCACCATTTCTTTTCATCGGCGTCGTCAAAGGGCGGTTCATCGCTCTCGGTTCGGCGTCGTGCATAGCTGACCGTGATGGCATGCACAGGCAGGCCGAACTCGTCATGGGCCAAGGTGATTTCATGTCGGCAAAGTGGGTCGTTGACGAAGCGTTCGTACTGGTAGCTGATCCTCTCCAGTGGCAAGAGCAGCATGATCGGGTAAGCGTCATGCTCTCCCTTTTTGCGCAGTTCGCGGACCTTGTAACGACTTTCCTCCACCGTGAAAGGCACCTCCGTGGCCGGATCGTCGTCGGCGGCGCAGGTTTCCACCCGCAGCACCGAACCTGCCAGGGCGTGTGCTATTGCTTGAGCGGTGGCCTCGTCGGCGGGCGGGACGGGATCATCAAAATCATCGTTGGGGTGATACTGGCAAAACAACGCGGGTTTTAAGGCAAGGGCCTCGGGATCACGGTTGAAGTAGCCATCGCGTGGCAGGTCGACCAGCCGTCCGGTATGAAACCAGGTGCGGATCAGTGAGGAGGCGGTAAAGCCGTTGTCGCCTTCGCGTGTGCCTGTTTCGCTGTCGGTCTGGCACAGCAGGCCGAAGCCGCGGAACTCCCGGTTCCGGCCATCGTAGTAACCCTGTTGGTACTGGAAAAACTGGTTCAGGCGGTTGCCGGTAATTTCGTCGAGCTGGCGTTGTTGCTTGACCACGGTCACCGGGAACGGCAAGCAGGAAATCGGCAAACGTTTAAGCGTGAGTATCCGGCCCTTTTCATCGAGCCATTCCTGTGCGGAACTGCGATAAACCACTCCTGTGCTGCAACCCATGTTGTTATTACTGGCGACCAGCATGTAAGGCTTGGCGCTGACGAAATCGTAGCGCCAGTGCCGTGGCGACATGTGCGGTACCGTCAGGATCAGGCTCGCGCAACCCAGGCCTTGCAGGTCGGCGAGGGTGACCTGGCACAGGTTGTCGTAACGGATGTTGTCGGGCCAAGGGACGGTGACGGGGATTTGCTCCAGACCATTGCCGCCGTGATTCAAATAGATCTCGAAACAGTCGGACTTCAGGTAAATCAGCGCCGGTGCACCGGAGCCATCCAGATCGGCGATCCGCACGCGCGCCGAGTCGAACGTCGCGTAATCGAAGGGCAGGGCGCTCATGACAAAGCCCTTGCCGAACCGACCATGCCCCAGGTTCGGCCAGCATTTTATTTCGTCGTGCCGGATGCGACACAGCTCGCTCATGTCGCTGCCCAGCAGGTTGCCCAGCATCACCAACTCGCTGCGCGAATGGCTGAATAGCGGCAGGCTATCGCTGTCCGGTTTACGCGGGACGTCCAGGCCTTGGCCGAAACCGTCCTCACGACGGTTCGGGTACAGGCGCACGCTCCGCGGGCCGATCAGCGCCATCGAGCTAAGACCATTGCCCATGAAGTCGCCGGACTGTGAAAACGTGTGGAAAAACTCCACCGGGAACGTCGTAAAGGGAATGAACCCTGACCAACTGCGATCCGGATTGAGGGTGTGGAAACCGCATGTGCCGGGTGAGGCGAGGATCCAGTCCAGGCGGCCGTCACCGGTCAGATCGGTCAGCGCCTGATAGGCGGGTTGATTGCGATCAGCCACCGGGATCTGCTGCAGCTGCGTCCATGGGCCGTAATGGATGTCATCGCCCCCCGTCATTGCGCGCAAGGGCTCGCGGTAGTACCAGCTCTGGTCGTAACGACAGAGAAAACCGGGCACGCCTTCACCGAACAGATCGACACATTGATGATGCGCACTGTCCTCGATGCCTGGCATGTTTTCGAACGGCAAGAACGGGCTCGACTGGGTATTGAGTTCGAAACCTGAATAGTCGAACTCCACCGGCGGCATGTTTTCCACGGCACCGCTGGCGTCGTACGCCTGATAGTGCGCCGCCACCAGTAGGGTGTAATCCAGCGAAGTTGTTTGGTACTGCAGCAGCAATCGCCGCACGAGCACCGGTTTTGCGCCCAGCTCCTGCGGGAAGTGATGAAACATCAGAACCTGATGACACAGGCGTCGGGTGCTCAGTTCGAAACCGTAGGTGTAGCTGTGGATGGGATCGCTGCGCAGCTGCCACTCGCCGAAACCCTCGCCGGGCGCATCGAATGGCGGCCCGTAGAGCGGTTTCTGTTGCAGGTCGAGCGTGCGCTCGCCGTAGTCGAACACCAGATGGAAATGCCAGTCCAGGCTCGCCGGGTTTTCCACCGTCCAGGCGTACAAGTCTTGGCTGGCCACCGCATTGCCGTAACACACACGGTGCAGGTAGCGCTGGGCACGATAGTCGTGCGAGTCATCGGGGCTATGAGCCTGATCTTCGGGCTTGTAGTCGAAACAGATGTGTTCGCCATGGGGGTTGATGCTTTCGAGCAGTAACCACACTCCGATACGCCGCGACGCGTCAGGATTGTCCGGGTCAACAGGTTCGACACGGCGCGTAGCCTCGGTCTTGCCATAGACATGCAGGCTGCCATTTGCTCCGTGTACCAGCCAGAAGGGCGGTTTTCCCTGCGGTTGCCAGAGCTCGATCAGATCGAATGAACTCTCGACACGCGGCCAGTAGCGCACCACGCGGTGCTCACCAACATCCAGCTGGCGATAGTGCGTTTCAATTCTGGAGATTGGCCTGCCCTCGTTATCCAGTTCGGGCATTAACTCCTCGCCACCGGGGCCGACCATGATGTCGACGTTGAGGTAATCGGGCACTCCTTTGCTGGTTCGGCGAGTGATTGCATTGATGCCCAAACGCCAACCAATGCCAAACGGCCCGTTACCGCCCTGACTGTCATAGCTCAGCGCCATTGCGGGATCGAACCCGCGCCCTCCTGAAAGGGGCAGCTGCAATTCGAATGAGGCTCTGCCCGTCACGCCGACGGATCCCCAGCTTTTGCCGATGGTGGCGATCGACGCGCTTTTGGCGATGGAGGGTTCAGTGATACTCAGAGACGCTCGGTCTTCCATGGGGCTGATCCTGTTTTTGGCCTGGCGCTCGCCCGTGACTCCGGTGTCGCTCAATGGATCAGACGCTAACAAGATGAGCGCCATTCGTAACCTGTCAGATCTGACAGGTCAAACGGGATGTTCTAGACCGAATAGTTGTAAACGCTTCGGTTTTAATGCCATGGGCATTATTTTTTGAGCAAAAAAAACGGCCGGGTCGTCTATCCAGACAACCCGGCCGCTGTTTAGTCCGCTAAGTGCTTACTGCACTTCTACGGCCAGGCTGTCACTGATCTTCTTCTGCCAGATGGCAGGACCGGTGATGTGAACCGACTCACCCTTGCTGTCGACTGCCACAGTCACTGGCATGTCTTTGACGTCGAACTCGTAGATCGCTTCCATGCCCAGTTCGGCAAAAGCCACCACGCGGGACTTCTTGATGGCTTGCGCCACCAGGTAAGCCGCGCCGCCGACTGCCATCAGGTAAACGGCCTTGTGGTCCTTGATCGCTTCGATTGCGGTCGGGCCGCGCTCGGATTTGCCGATCATGCCCAGCAGGCCGGTTTGCTCGAGGATCTGACGGGTGAACTTGTCCATCCGCGTTGCGGTGGTCGGACCGGCAGGGCCCACTACTTCTTCGCGCACCGGATCAACCGGGCCGACGTAGTAGATGAAGCGACCTTTGAGGTCCACTGGCAGGGTTTCACCCTTGTTCAGCATCTCGACCATGCGCTTGTGCGCCGCGTCGCGACCGGTGAGCATCTTGCCGTTGAGCAGGACGGTTTCGCCCGGCTTCCAGCTCTGCACTTCTTCCGGGGTCAGGGTGTCGAGGTTGACACGACGGGCCGACGGGCCGGCTTCCCAGACGATTTCCGGGTAAGCGTCCAGCGGTGGCGCTTCCAGGGATGCCGGGCCGGAACCGTCAAGCACGAAGTGGGCGTGACGGGTGGCGGCGCAGTTCGGGATCATGCACACCGGCAACGAAGCGGCGTGGGTCGGGTAATCCATGATCTTCACGTCGAGCACGGTGGTCAGGCCACCCAGGCCTTGGGCGCCGATGCCCAGTTGGTTGACCTTCTCGAACAGCTCCAGACGCATTTCTTCAATGCGGTTCTGTGGGCCGCGAGCCTTGAGCTCGTGAATGTCGATGGATTCCATCAACACTTCCTTGGCCATGACCGCGGCTTTCTCGGCGGTGCCGCCGATGCCGATGCCGAGCATGCCCGGTGGGCACCAGCCGGCGCCCATGGTTGGAACGGTCTTGAGCACCCAGTCGACGATCGAGTCGGACGGGTTGAGCATCGCCATTTTCGACTTGTTCTCGGAACCGCCGCCCTTGGCTGCCACGTCCACTTCCACGGTGTTACCCGGAACGATGGAGTAGTGGATAACGGCCGGGGTGTTGTCCTTGGTGTTTTTACGAGCGCCCGCCGGGTCGGCGAGGATCGAGGCACGCAGGACGTTTTCCGGCAGGTTGTAAGCCCGGCGCACGCCTTCGTTGATCATGTCGTCCAGGCCCATGGTGGCGCCATCCCAGCGCACGTCCATGCCCACACGGACAAACACGGTGACGATACCGGTGTCCTGGCAGATCGGGCGGTGGCCGGTGGCACACATGCGCGAGTTGATCAGGATTTGCGCAATCGAATCGCGCGCGGCCGGCGACTCTTCACGCAGGTACGCTTCGTGCATCGCCTGAATGAAGTCAACGGGGTGGTAATAAGAAATGAACTGCAGGGCGTCGGCAACGCTCTGAATCAGGTCGTCTTGCTTGATCACGGTCATGAGTCGCGCTCCTCTAAAAGACGGGAACATTCAATAAGGTGCTTGCAGCTTGGGTGCATCGGTCGGTTGCAAGCACCTTTCAAGGCACGCCGGGGCTGCTGGCGCGACGCTAAAAAGGCGCGGCAGTATAGCGCGCCTCGGTGGCGGGCACACCCGCCGGTAGTCAATCGTTGGTCGCATAACCCCGCGACCCTTGTAGCAGCTGGCGAAGCCTGCGTTCGGCGGCGAAGCCGTCGTCAATTCAGGCACCTCGGTGTCAGGCAGGCCGTGGACGCAGGTTTGCGACGGCTTCGCCGCCGAACGCAGGCTTCGCCAGCTGCTACGGGTAAGTTAGAAGGCGGAAAACGGGTCATGCTTTTGACGCCAGTTTTCTGTCTGGAAAATTGAATGGTCATTTATCCGGCTCACCACTAAAGTGGCACCCGGCCTGTAGAGTAGGACACTCAAACAGCTTCTTTCGCATAGTGAGTCAACGATTGACCCATAACGCCATTCAACAGCTTTTACTTAAACGCTTTGCCCTGGCAGCCGGCACTTACGCCCTGGCGCTGATGTTGCTGTGGCTGGCGTTTTTCACCGGTCAATACGACGAATCCCTGGCCCGCATGGCCGTTGGCACCGGATTGGTGATCATCAGCCAGGCGGCATTGTTCGCGGTGTTCTACAGCGGCTGCAACCTGCGTTTTTCCGACCCCAGCCTGACCGAAGTGCAAGTGTTGTTGGGGCTGGGGTGGCAAACCTGGCTGATCGCCAATCTGGATGAGGCACGGGGCGCGTTCCTGGTGTTTTACGTGCTGATCCTGTTGTTCGGGTTGTTCCATCTGTCGCGCCGAGCGTTGATGCGGTGTGCGTTGCTGGTATTTTTCAGTTTCAGTGCGATCACGCTGTGGGAGGGCTACCACCTTCAGCTCCGCGACCCGGCGCTGGCCGGGTTGCAAGCGTGTGTGTTGCTTATTGTGTTGATCTGGCTGGTGCTCTACGCCCGCTACGTCCAGGCTTCGCGCCAGCGCATGCGTCAACGGCGTTTCGCCTTGCAAGCGCACCAGGACACCCTGCGCGGGATGATGCGCCAGCTCGAAGACCTGGTCGCTACCGACGAACTCACCGGGCTGTTCAACCGCCGCCATTTTCTGCGTCTGGCCTCCCGCGAACTGAGCGCCATGGACGCCGGCGTGATGCATGGCCTGGCGCTGATCGATCTTGACCACTTCAAACGCATCAACGATGTGCATGGCCATGCGGCGGGCGACCAGGTCCTGCAAGCCTTTGCCGGTGTCGCGACCGCGTGCCTGCGCGACGGTGATGTGCTGGCACGTTATGGCGGTGAAGAGTTCGTGGTGCTGGTGCCCGATTGCGATGCCGAACGATTGACCGCGTGCTGTGAGCGATTGCGCATCGCTTTCACTGATGTCGAGCTGATCGGCCTCGACGTTGCCCACCTCAGTTTGTCGGTGGGCATGACCCTGCTGGAACTGGGCGATGATCTCGATGACGCCTTGCAGCGCGCCGATCAGGCGCTCTACCGTGCCAAGCGTGACGGTCGCAACCGATGTGCGGCGGCCTGGGAGAACGTCGATGCCTGAGTTGCGGGTCGGCGAGCGTCAGTGGTCGGTGGCGCCGGGAAGCAACTTGCTCGATGCCTTGAATCAAAACGGCGTGCCCGTCCCCTACAGTTGCCGTGCCGGCAGTTGCCATGCGTGCCTGGTGCAATGCGTACAAGGATTACCGAGCGACCACCGCCCCGATGCCTTGAGCGCAGACCAGCGTCAGCAGGGCTGGCGCCTGGCGTGCCAGTGTCAGGTGGTCGAGGATTTGCAGGTGCATACCTTCGATCCCCAGGTCGATGGTCGCCCGGCCGAGGTCGCCGCCGTCGATTGGTTGAGCGCCAGCGTGCTGCGCTTGCGTCTGACGCCGGAGCGTCCTTTTCGCTACAACGCCGGACAACATCTGGTGTTATGGGCCGGCAATGTGGCACGACCTTATTCCCTCGCCAGCCTGCCGGAAGAAGACCGCTTTCTGGAGTTCCACCTCGATTGCCGACAGCCGGGAGCGTTCAGCGACGCAGCCCGCCAGTTGAAAATCGGTGACTCGATCCGCCTCGGCGAACTGCGCGGCGGCGCTTTGCATTACGATCCGGACTGGCACACCCGGCCGCTGTGGCTGTTGGCCGCGGGCACCGGTTTAGGGCCGCTGTTTGGCGTATTACGCGAAGCGCTGCGACAGGATCACCAAGGCGCCATTCGTGTCATTCATCTGGCCCATGACGCCGACGAGCATTACCTGGCCAAACCGCTGCACGACATGGGCGAGGGCCGCGATAACCTGAGTGTCGAGTGCTGGACCCCGGCCGAGTTGCCGCAGGCATTGGCGCAACTGCGGCTTGTCTCCCGGCAAACCCTGGCCTTAGTCTGCGGAGCCCCCGACAGTGTCGACGCCTTTTCCCGGCGCCTGTACCTCGCGGGATTGCCGCGCAATCAACTGCTGGCCGATGTGTTCCTGCCTCGTGGTTGAGCGCTGATTTTTCAGACGCGAGACCTCCATGACCGAAGCCATCCAGATCGAACGCGAACGCGGTTTGCTGACGCTGCGCCTGAATCGCCCCGAGAAGAAAAACGCCCTGACCCGCGCCATGTACAGCCATCTGGCCGAGGCGCTGAAACAGGCTGACACCGACCCTGAAATCAACGCCGTACTGATCACCGGCAGTGCCGAGTGCTTCACCGCCGGCAACGACATCGCCGACTTCATCCAGCAACCGCCCGGTAGCCTGGACAGCCCGGTATTTCACTTCATGCTCAATTTGCTGGAATGCCGCAAACCGGTGATCGCCGCTGTGGCCGGCGCAGCGGTGGGGATTGGCACGACGATGCTGCTGCATTGCGACCTGGTGTATGTCAGCCGCGATGCTCGCCTGCGCATGCCGTTCGTCAATCTCGGCTTATGCCCGGAGTTCGGCTCCAGCCTGATCCTGCCGCGTTTGCTCGGGCATGCCAAAGCGGCGGAGTTGTTGCTGCTGGGTGAGGGGTTCAGCGGGGAACAGGCGGCAGAGTGGGGCATTGCCACCGAAGCGCTCGGCAGCGGCGAAGCGGCGTTGGCCAAGGCGCGGGAGATGGCGTTGCGCTTTGAGTCGCTGCCGCCGGAAGCGGTGCGCATCAGCAAGCAGTTGATGAAAGCGCCGGACCGGGAATTGATTCGCAAGGTGATCGAGGAAGAGGGCGCGTTGTTTACCCAGCGGTTGCGGTCGCCGGAGGCGCTGGCGGCGTTGACCGGGTTTATCAAGCGGCATTGATTTTTCGGGGACTGTGCCGGCGTCATCGCGAGCAGGCTCGCTCCCACAGGGGTTTTGTGAACACTGAAGATCCAGTGTGGGAGCGAGCCTGCTCGCGATGGGGCCTGCACAGACAACACAGCTGTTGAATAAGAAATCAAAAAGCCCCGCCATTCACATGGCAGGGCTTTTGTTTTTCAGCGGTCGGTCACTCAGACCATCGGGTCGCCAACGTGCAGGATTTTCATGCCGTTGGTGCCGCCGATGGTGTGGTAGCTGTCGCCCTTGGTCAGGATGACCCAGTCGCCTTTCGCCACAACGCCCAGTTTAAGCAACTCGTCGATAGCAGCCTGGCTGACTTGCTCAGGCGGCAGGGACGCCGGGTCGAACGGGACGGTGTAGACGCCACGGAACATGGCCGCGCGGGCCTGGGTTTCGCGGTGCGGGGAGAACGCGTAGATCGGCACCGACGAACGGATGCGCGACATGATCAACGGCGTGTAACCACTTTCGGTCAGCGCGATGATCGCCTTCACACCCGGGAAGTGGTTGGCGGTGTACATGGCCGCCAGCGCGATGCTCTGGTCGCAGCTTTCGAAGACCTTGCCGATGCGGTGGCTGGAGGTCTTGCTGGTCGGGTGTTTTTCAGCGCCGACGCAGATTCGCGCCATCGCCTGCACGGCTTCCAGCGGGTACAAACCGGCGGCACTTTCCGCCGACAGCATCACGGCGTCGGTGTAGTCGAGCACGGCGTTGGCCACGTCGGACACTTCGGCACGGGTCGGCATCGGGTTCTGGATCATCGACTCCATCATCTGGGTCGCAACGATCACAGCCTTGTTGTGGCGGCGTGCGTGCAGAATGATTTTCTTCTGAATGCCCACCAGCTCAGCGTCGCCGATTTCCACACCCAGGTCACCACGAGCCACCATCACCGCGTCGGACGCTTTGATGAGTGCATCGAGGGTGTCATCGTCCGCAACGGCTTCGGCGCGTTCGATCTTCGCCACCAGCCAGGCAGTACCGCCGGCCTCGTCGCGCAGTTGACGGGCGTATTCCATGTCGGCGGCGTCACGCGGGAAGGACACGGCGAGGTAGTCGACTTCCATCTCGGCGGCGAGCTTGATGTCGGCCTTGTCTTTTTCGGTCAGGGCCGGCGCGGTCAAACCACCGCCGCGACGGTTGATGCCTTTATGGTCCGACAGCGGACCGCCGATCAGCACGGTGCAGTTCAGTTCGGTGGCGGTGGCGGTATCCACGCGCATCACCACGCGGCCGTCGTCGAGCAGCAGCTCGTCGCCTACGCCGCAATCCTTGACGAGGTCCGGGTAGTCGATACCGACTACCTGCTGGGTGCCTTCGGTCAGAGGATGGCTGGTGGAGAAGGTGAATTGATCACCGATCTTCAGCTCGATCTTCTTGTTGGCGAATTTGGCGATACGGATTTTCGGGCCTTGCAGGTCACCCAGCAGGGCGACGAAGCGGCCGTGCTTGGCGGCAAGGTCACGCACCAGCTTCGCGCGAGCCTTGTGCTCGTCGGGGGTGCCGTGGGAGAAGTTCAGGCGGGCGACGTCCAGGCCAGCCAGAATCAGCTGTTCGAGAACTTCCGGCGAGTTACTGGCCGGGCCAAGGGTAGCGACGATTTTGGTACGACGGACGGACATGCAAAGACTCCTGAGTTCAAGCGCTGGGTGAGGCTACTATCATCTTTAGGTGTAGTCATTGTTCGTTTGCACTACTTATTGGCTTTTATCTTTAAACGATCGTTACAGGCCGCCTGAAGATTTTGCACAACGGGTCGATACAGAGCTCAAGACAGGAGAACCCCCCATGCGATTCGCGCTTATTGCCGTCCTTGCCCTCAGTGTGACGGGCTGCGCCCGTTGGTCGATGAACCACCATATGAATCTCGCCTACAGCGCCTACGATCGTGGCAATTGCGAGCAGGTCATACTCGAACTTTCAAAAGTCGAGCGCTCCAGCCGTGCGCGGCCTTATGTGTGGCCCGAAGTGTCGATGATGCGCGGCCAGTGCCTGGAAAAGCAGATGTTGTTTATCGATGCGGCGCAGACTTACCAGTACATCATCGAGACGTACCCGCACAGCGAATACGCCTACCGTGCCCGCGCGCGTCTGGAAACCTTGCAGAGC
The DNA here is from genome assembly GCF_031456105.1 of Pseudomonas sp. BE134. Lineage (NCBI taxonomy): Bacteria > Pseudomonadati > Pseudomonadota > Gammaproteobacteria > Pseudomonadales > Pseudomonadaceae > Pseudomonas > Pseudomonas sp. BE134. The sequence continues at coordinate 125,393 of NZ_JAVDUA010000006.1, forward strand.
CAGGGACTTTACCCGCTGCGCAGCGCAGCGGCCGTGCGCCCGCCGTCCTACTGATTGCCGTTGTCATGCCATGGCTGGCTCACTGGCGGTGGTGAGCTATAGTCCAGGAGATCGGTTTTAGAGCCTTGCCTCTGAATCCGAGGTCATACCTGTGATCGGCAGGAGTCAGCGTCAGCGGTTACATGGACTGTCGCACCGGGATCGGGGAGAGCGCGCCTTCACTTCTATCAATCAAGAAGAAGACCCGTTCCGAAGCATTAGTGCGGCCCTGCTTAAGGGTCTTGCTGGGCCATTTGCGCATGTTTACCAACCGCCGGATCACGCGGCATCAGCTGCCGTACTTCCTCAAAGTGTTCAACAGCGTCACCGACAAACCCATCGGCTATCTCGGCAACGTGTCCGAAGAAGGGCTGATGCTGATCAGCCAGTTGCCCATGATGGTGGGCGTCGACTTCGACCTGCGTTTGAAAATCCCCTCCACTGATGGTTGCCAGCAGGTCATCGACCTGGCGGCGCGTTGCCTGTGGTGCCATGAAGACGAAACGCCGCAGCATTACGACGCCGGGTTCTACCTGCAACGGGCTCCACCGGAGTATCGGCAATTGGTGGAGGCGTTGAGGCAGTACTTCAGTTTTCAGCCGTTGCCTGCGTCTGCCTGAGTTTAGCGGCGCTCTCACTATTGCTATCGCGAGCAGGCTCGCTCCCACATGGGTATCGGGTGTTCACAAAAATTGTGGTCACCGAAAGTCCCCTGTGGGAGCGAGCCTGCTCGCGATGGCGTCAGCTCTGACAACAACAATTCAAAGGCTAAACGCTAGGCCGTCTTGATCGCCCGCTCGTTATCCAGCGATCGCTCCACCAGCATCAACCCCAACTCACTCATCTGATAAATCGCCATCGCCAGATGCCGTGGCCTGTCCTCCAGGCTTTCGGCCAGGTCGAGCAGCAGAATGCTGACCGACGAAAAGGTTTCGTAGGTCTGGATGGTCAGGGCTTCGGGATTGGCATCCGGGACAACGGTGAACATTTTCATGGCGCGGTCCTGGGAAGTGCGAAGGGAGTCGACGTCGGGTTTGAGGTAATGGTCGAGCGCCTTGTCGGCGGCGTGGAGCTTTCTTGAATCGAAGGTGGCGTAGGGGGAAACCGGGTCGGTTTCGGGGGGTGGATTGGGTGTTGGTTTGAACATGATCGATCTCCTTTATAGGGCTGCCACCGTCTCGCGACTAAACGAGGGGGGTGGCGGCTGTAAGCAGGTTAGTCGACCGGCGGAGATACGAATTCCGGCGCGCCCGAGGGCGCCCTGCGAACAGCCACCATCAAGTGCGGGGATAGGGAATACCCGACTGGATGACGCTTATACACATGTATCGAACCGCCGGGCGACTAAACCCGATCGCTGATTGGCAGCGACGCGGATCAAGTTACGGGGCAAGGCCAAGGTGCACAAGCCGGCGGATTCTGGCGGATGTGTAGTCCATTGCGCAAGGAGGTGTAGTCAATGGGCCGAGGGCTGAAAAAAGCAAACTTTATCGCGCTGAAATGGAGGGTGCCGCTCGTCGGAACTGTCATTTATTACAGGTAGATATGCGCTGACATCAACTGTAGAAAAGTGAGATCGAACACAAGCAGGCTTCTTCGTGGGGGAATTAGCGAAATGATCACAATTTTGTACCCGGAAATGAATGCCCTTCTTCCCTCGCGTACGTTTACCGTAAGAGGGGCGGCGAATGTTGGCTCCGTAGTATATATAAGAATTTCGGCACATGACTATGATCAGAAACACTATTCTGTAGGCGTTCCTAGCACTGGTTATTGGGAAATTGAAGTTAATACCGCGTCAGTGGGTAACATTCAATTGGCGTGGAGTTATGTTCCTAATAGTTGGCCTGCCTTTAACTACAGGTATTTTGTCAGGCCGTTGCCTCCGCCGACTGTAGACGATAAGCCGAGTTTCGAAAAGATTTCAGGGCGCTGTCTGCAAGATGGTGAGTATTCAGTTGGCGTGTTAGGGGTAGAGCTCATAGATCATATCAATGGGAACTCTTTGGGTGAGGTTCTAGTTAATGCTTATGGGACATGGGAGTTGGTGAATGATTTGCCCGCAGGAACATACCAAGTAAAGGTGAGGCACCGTCTTGAGGCAGTACTGCACGAAACGTTGTACTCCAGTTTGAGCCGTGTTTTTGAGTGTGTCGTCGGTCCCCCAGTATCCGATCCTCCAGTTATCGACGTTCCTGGTCCTAATGATGTCACTGATATGCGAGGATCGATATCTGGACGTGGCGCTGTTGCAAATACCATTGTCGAGGTTCTGAAGGACCTTGAACATTTGTTCAAAATCGGGGAAGGAACTGCAGGGGCGAACGGGCAGTGGATCGTAACAAGATTCGACAGGGATATGCCCCCCGGTCCGTTTTCGATTGTCGCGCGACAAATTGTCAGTGGGGTGCCTTCCGACGTCAGCGCAGCCCGGTCGTTCAAAGTCCGCCCTCCGGCATTGAATGGCGTCAACGTCACGACCCTGAGCGAAACCGTTTTGAAGTTTTCAGGCACCGGCCATCCCGGCGCAACGGTCGAGATCACTGTCGTCAGCGGGCCGGGAGGGACGCCGCCGCCCGCTGTCACAGTGACAGGTGGCCGGTGGGAAACGACCGTGACCAACTGGCCGTTTGGCTCGTACTCTCTGAAGGCGATTCAGAAAGTCTCCGACAATGCCAATGGCTGGATTGAGTCACTGCCTTACTTATTTCCCGTCAACCGGGTACTGCCGGATCCGACCGACATAGCGTTCACGGAGGAATACTGGCCGACCTTTTCCGGCAAAGGCTACAACCGCGCTACGGTGAAGATCGCTGATCCCGGTGGCAGCACCTTCCCCGCCCCCAATGCGCTCGTGTCCGCAGGCAAGTGGTCGAGCCGGGCATCCCAGGAGTGGGGCCCGACATTCAAGCGTGACGTTTATTTCAGGCAGTTTCTGGATGGTCAGCAATCGCCGACCTGGGTCCACCTCATCGTCACCATCCCACCGTTGGCGCCTGTCATTGGCCAAATGCAAGAGGACGGTTTGTCTCCAAAAATCTCCGGCACCTGCTCGTCGGGTGCTGTGGTGGAAGTCACGTTCAGCGACGCCCCCCTCACAAAGCACCCCGCCATCGTTACCGGCACAAACTGGACCTTTCAGCGAGAGACACCGTTTGCCCCGGATGTGCCTCACATCGTCACCGTCACCCAGTTCGTTGCCGGGCAAACGTCACCCTCTGCGTCCGTAACCTTCACGGTTTACACGCCGATGCTGAAACCGCTGATCTTTGAACCCGAACCTAGTTCGCAGGTCGGTCGCGATGTAACGGTAAAGGGGCGGAGCGGCATGGCCGGGGCCTCGATGCAACTGCGCGATGTTGTATCCGGTAGAGATCTGGGCGAACCAAAATTGCTGATCGCCGGCGGTGACTGGTCAATCGACCTCACCGTTCTTGAGTTTCGCGAGTACACCGCTGATGCGCAACAGACGCTCAATCAGCGCGAGTCTGAGCGAAGCGACATGCTCAAGTTCGAGGTGGTGCTGCTGCCTCCCGTCTTTACGCAGCCAACGGAAAGCGGCGATCAGCCACGAACCGCGACGCTTGAGGGGGAAGGCATGCCGCTCGGACGGGTCGAGGTCTGGCTGGCGGGCGATACCGGGCCTTTGCTGAGGAATATTCCCGTGGACAGCGATGGCCACTGGAAAGCCGAGGTGACCTTGCCGGTGGGGGCCAAAATCATCTGGGCCAGGCAAACTTTCGATGGACAGATCTCCAAAGACAGCCCGCCGTTGAACTACAACGTCGTGCCGGCGGCCCCGTATATCGAAACCCCGGCACTGGACGAGCACATTGGTCGGCGGGTGGTGATATCCGGTTTCGGCGTGCCGGGGGACCGCGTGACGGTGAAGCTGGGTGGCGCTGTTTCAAAGGTGCTGGGACGCAGTCCGGTGCTGGAGGATCGCACGTGGTCGGTGACGGTGATGCTGAATCTGCCTGGTGGCCGCTATGGCCTGGTGGCCGTGGCGTCGTGCGACGGCTTCGAATCGGCCGACTCCCCCGAACGGTCGGTCGTGCTGGGTGCTTTTCTGCCTTCCATCGATGTACCGGCGGCGGGACGCTGGGTCAGTGATCCGGTGCGTTTTGAAGGGCAGGGCAAACCGGGAATAGGGCAGCTCATGAGCTGGTACAACCCTGATCTGAAGTGGGTGTTGAACGTTGACGTCAGCCCCAGTGGCTGGCGGGGCAGTGCGGCGCAGCCGTTGCCCGACGGTGGCAATTGGTGTCGGTTCGAGCAAACCCTGACCGGCAGTAAAGTGGGTGAGACGGTTTCCGACTGTGCGGAAATTAAACGCTTCGACGTCGACGTGCTCCATTCACGAAAGCCTGATAACGATCCTCCGATGAGCGGTCATTTATGCTGTCATTTATGACAGTAGACGGTGATCGCCTTCAAGCGCCAAATCTCTTCAATCAATCGCACGGCCTGACAAGCTTGTCAGGCTGTTCAGGACTGTTATCGGCTCAAGGAACCTGACCATGGCTGACTCTCGCCCCGCCTCGCAATTGCTGAACCAGGTCTTCAGTGAAGAACAACGCACACAGTACGCTGCTCTGAACACTTACATCGAAGACGGTGGCTCGATTTTTCCACTGGTGGAAAAGGGTGTGCTGGGGCTGGTGAGGGACTTCAACATGAGCCCCGATGACGCCCGCCGGTTTTTGCGGCGGGCCAACAGCATGGCCATTTATGTGCGGCGACAATTCATCGAGCACAGCCTGCGCAGTCATGAAACAGATGAGGTCGGGGCGACCAGTGGTTTGTTGTCGATGGTTTCGGGACCCAGTTTCGAGATGCTGTTCAGACCAGAATTCGACAGTTTTTGCCCACCGCAGGCGCTGGAATCTCTCGCTTCGCCAGTGGCGTATCTGATCGAGCTGTTGAGGTGGATCGAGCAGCGTATCGAGTCCGTTTCGAGCAGTAACGAAAAGCTGCCGCTGCATGATCGGCGCAAGGACCTGAAACCGCTGCCGGTCGATCAAAATGCGGTGTATCGATCGGTGTCTGCGGTCGACATCATCGTCCCGGTGCTGGAAACCTTCATCGCCGAGCACGATGCCAGACTGGATGTTGAAGACGCGATGATCGAGGCGCGATACCCCAATGGGCTGCCTTATTATCAGCACTGGGAGACCTTGGATGCGGTCGCCCATCACCAAGGGCTTTCGGTCGGCAATTTTGTGCACTTGGTGGACAACTCAGCCCCTTATTTTTTGCAACGCCAGGCGTGGGATGCCGACGCGGGGCGTGCCCTGGCCCACGCATCACGGCTGGGGCCCTATCAGCGGCGGTTGCTGACGGAGCCGCCCGTAGAGTCCGAGAGTCGCGAGGGTTTTTATTCGCAGAACTTCGGTGCATGGGGCGTGGCGTGGCAGAACCTTAACCAGGTGCCATTCTTCGGTGAGCGAACCAAACTCGACACCCCGGGGCTGGAGGCCTTGCTGTCGGTACGAGGTTTCGCCCCCGTGCGCTCTGCCAACGTGACGTACTCGCAAAGCAAGCCTGTTGAGCCGGAAAGCGGGCGTTCCGGTTCGGTTTATCTCAATGCCAATAGCCACCCTGCGGTCAGCATTACGGGTAGCGGAACCGGCCCTTCATTCCTGCATAAATTATCAGCGGATCCCATCAGCGACGTGGGTCTTGACCGATACGACCGAATGAACCGTAAGTTGCGTCTGGATCAGTGGCTGGGGCTGCCCAGCGATCAGGTGGATAAGTTGTTGGCGGCGGCCATGAGGGCTGAATGGCGCAGTAGCGCATCAGACAATGCCTGGTGGATCACGGAAAAAGTCGTGCACGCACTGGGTCTGTTTCAGTCGTTACGCGAGCGCTACGGGTGTACGGCGCCAGAATTTGCCGCGTTTATCGACGAGTTGTCGATTTACGGTCGCGGTGAAGCGCTCTCTCAGTTTGATCAAGTCTTCAATGGCCAGGGCGACTACCGCCAACCCATGTTGCTCGATGACGGTGAGTTCTCGGTGTTGCCGGTCCAGGGCGATTCCGAATTGACGATCACCCAGTTGTGCAGTGCGTTGGGGATCGACCTGCAGACCTACCGATACCTGGCCATGGCGATTGCCGGTGCGCATGGCGTCACCGACAACAAACTCAAGCGCACCCCCGCAGTCATTTCCAGTTTTTATCGCCTGGTGAAGCTGCCCCGTCTGTTGGGCATGACGCCCGTCGAGGGCGTCCTGATGCTGACGTTATTGGGGGGGGAAGACTGGCTCTACGGTCTGGCGGGTACTCCCCTGATCCATTCGACCCGAGTTGATACGCCCGATGTGCTGAACCTCATTTATGCCCTGCATTCCTGTGTGGGGTGGTGCGCAGACCGCAAACTTGCGGTGCTCTGGATGTTGCAGCACATCTCGCAACCCCAGGCGTTGGCCACCGCTTCTGACGATGAGCGCCAGTTGTTTGAAAAAGTGCGCAGCCTGTTGTCAGGCGCTCAGTTCACCCACTCGGCGTTACTGATGGCAGGGGTGCCACCGCTGGCGAACGCAAGCTGGCTGGATTTGCTGACGATGCTGGTCGATGCTGACGGACTGGTCCTGGCGTATGGGGGTACGCAAGCCGAGTACCTGGCCTTTGCCCGGATGGCGCTCGACGGGGCGGTGAAGGATGGCCTCGGTGACAGCGATGAAGTCGTACGCGCTGCCATTGTCGAGAAAATGCTCGCCGTGCTTTTGCAGGCCTACGAGGCTCAGGCGTCGGTGGTCAAGGAGTCGCTGGCGGTTTATGCGGGCGTCAACGCCGAGCAAGCATTTCAAGTGCTGGCCTGGGCCAATGCAACGGTGCACCAATTGTTGCGTCAGGTATTGGAACGCACCCTTTCGGAACGGGAAGACTCCCTGCGGGGACGCAACGAGCAGCCTGACCCCCTGCTTGTACTCTTGGCCGATGTACGCCGTCGCAGTGCGGTGGTGGCGAAACTCGATCTCGGTGCCCAGCTGTTGCAGGACTACCTGGATTACGGCCACAAGGCCTGGCTGGATCAGGAGGACAAACATGCGTTCACGGTGAGGACGCTTTACTACCTGACGGTGCTCACCCGGGCGTTTGAGTTGAGTGAGAAGCCTGCGCAGAAACTGCTCGATTATCTGCGTGAGGTCAATGCCTTGCCTGACCACCTGAGCGTTGATGCTGAGCGTCTGGCCCAGCAAGCGGCTGCGATTCGCCTGGCCGAGTTTTTCGACTGGAGTGTTCAAGAGGTGCGCGAGTGTGTCAATCGCATCGACCCTATGCTCAAGATCCTGAAAAACCTGACCCAACTGGATTTGTTGATGCGCATTCGGGTCATGGCGACGAAGACCGGCATGGATGCCTTGACGATTTTTTTGATCGGCACCCTGCCCGAGGCGGTGGACAAGTCGAAGTACAAGGATGCTGCCGAGCATGCGTTGCTGAGCCTGTCCGGATCCCCTGTGCCTCAGATGGCGTTCACCGAGGATTTGCAGCAGCTCGTTACCTTGACCTGTGATTGGGACAAGCTCGAGGTGGTGGCCAACAAACCCGGCGAGAAAATCACCTTCACCGTGACCCTCAAGGACATCGACGAACAGCCGTTGAGAGGTGTCAAGGTTTACTGGCTTGCCAGGCTGGGCAGTATTGCCACCAAGAAAACGGACGTCAATGGCATGGTCAAGGCAGAGTTTTTGCCCGGCAAGGTCATGGGCACGGACACCCCGCAGTTCTGGCTGGACCTGTTCAAGCCGCAGTACGCCCCCACCATCCATGTTGTCGCTGAAGCGAGTTCCCTGCAGTTTCCGCCTTCGCGCATGTCGCCGGTGCCGTTGGGCACCGTGGCCCACGGTCAGGAAGTCGAACTCTACGCCACGTTGATGGACCGATATCTAAACCTCGGGAAAAACCGCCTCGTGCGATGGAGCTACAGGGCTGTGGACGGCACCCGGCTGCCTGTGCTGGATATCCGGCCGGTGCAGTCCTACACCAACCAGGAGGGCGTGACGCGAGTGTTTGTCTCCAGCCCTACCGGCGGAGAGTTTGCGATCAGTGTGCTGTCCGAAGCAGGGGAATCCATGGCTCATTTCGAACCCATCACGTTCGACGGCGAGGAGGCAGGCCAATGAACGCTATCGCTGACTGGACCTGCGTTTCCGGTTCACACCCTCAGGAGAAAGGACTATGGCACTGAACAATATGGCTGGCCTGCTCGAAAAGCGCCGTGATGCGCTGGTCGAGTTCTGCATCGGGACGTTCGGGAGCGGAGATTCGCCCAAGTACAGCTTCCTGAAAACCCCGGCAGACCTGTTCGAACTACTGCGCATCGATCCCCTGGACAACTACCCGGTTCAAAGTTCCTGGGTGGCCGAAGCGACGAGCTGCGCCCAGAAGTTTATCCATGCCGCGTACCGCAAGCTGGAGCCAGGCTATGCGACGATCGAGTTCGATAAAAGAGATCTGGCGACTTGGGAGCTTTACAGCAATTACCCGGATTGGGCCGCGCGGCAACTGATCGCGATCTACCCGGAAAATTTCATGACCCCCTTTGTGCGACAGCGCAAGACCAGTCTGTTCAAAACCCTGGAAAACAATCTCAATCAGACCCGCCTGAACAGCGATTCGGTACAGGCAGCCCTGCAGGACTACCTGAAAACGTTCGAGCAGACCTGCAACCTGGATGTGATCAGCAGCTACATGGACGGTGCCTCGCCGGCACGCGCCGATTATTACTTTGTCGGTCGCCAGCGGGTGCCGCCTTACCAGTATTTCTGGCGCAAGGCTGAGGTGGAACTCTCGCCTGCCGATGTCGCCCTCAATCCCGCGGTGTGGAATGAATGGCAGCCGGTGGATATTCCGGCAGGGGCCAAGGTGCTGGACATTCGCCCGGTGTTCTGGAGCGGGCGGCTGTGCCTGGTGTGGGCCGAGTGGCGGGACAAGGTTGAGGGATCGGATGGCCAGAGCGTACCTCACCGGTTGGACATCAATCTGGCATTCATGAACCAGAACGCCCAGTGGTCGGCACCGTTGATCATGCACAGTTCTTCGCAAACCACAGATTACTCCGAGGACAAAAACGCTCGACTGATTGCCACCGTATGGGCCGATCATCACAACCCCAAGGGCAAGTTGGGGGTGTTGTTGACGAACCGCAAAGGGGACGGGAGTGAGGCCGGTCTGAAAGTGACAGCGGTACGCGATGTGCTTTTCCGTCCCTTGCCCGAAGATGATGGCGGCTGGCTGGAGCACGCCGCGGACAAACGCTTTGTCACCGCCGAAACGGTGCAGCATCCATTGCTGAACCAGCCGACCATCGCCACCACTGTGGCCACGCCGGGGACCCTGACGCCATACCTGGATGTGCAGGCCGTGGCGTTTCGCGACGGTATCTACGATGTGCTGATTGTCCAGGGACTTTTGAGGCCCACGGGTAATACCAGTACCAGTAACGTTGAATTGGAATTGGCGTTGAAAAACTCAGCCGAAGGCGACCCGGACCCGATTAAAACCTCCCAGCCACTTGCCGGTGGCTGGGGCACCGAATGGCAAATCTTCAAGCGGGGGAAAGGTGCATGGGGGGCGCCGACCTTTACTTTTGGCAGTGCAGAATATGGAGTTAAAGAATTTGCATTGACGATTGCCAACGTAACGGACTTCAACCCGGCGGCATTGCTCAAAAACACTTCCAATGCAGCGCAGTTTATTGCTTTCAACCAGCCAGACTGGGCGCTTGAATTCACCCGCCTGAATTCGCTGTTCGGCCCCGAGCTGGTGCAACGCTCCAGTATTTCCGTGGATGCGGTACTTGATTGGGACACCCAGTTTCTGTCGGAACCGTCGCCCGGTTCTGTAACGATGAACGAACAGAACGGTGCATTCGACGGCGCCAATGGCTTGTTTTTCTGGGAGCTGTTTTTTCATTTGCCTCATCTGGTCGCGACGCGTCTGCGCACCGAAGATCGTTTTCTGGAGGCGCAAAAATGGCTGCATTACCTGTTTGATCCGCAAGCGCCGGCGGACATTACAAAACCGGTAGATCCCAAACCGCTTTACTGGCGCTGCCGGCCATTGAACGTCGTCATAGGCAATGTGGGCTTCGAAACCCGCGCACCGACCGATCCGGACGCCATCGGCTATTCCGCGCCCTACCATTTCCAGATTCTGGTGTTTACTGAATACGTCAAGAACCTTGTGGCCTGGGGCGATTGGTATTACCGCCAGCTCACCCGTGACAGCCTGGTAGCCGCCAAGTTGTGTTACGTCCAGGCCGAATTCTTCATGGGGAAGGCCCCCACGGTGCGGACAGTGAACCGTTGGGAAACCGACACGGTGGAGGGCCTTTTGGCCAAGAGCCTGTCGCGGCCAGCGCTTGAGCAGTTTGAACAAACCCTCGGGTTCAGCCTGGCGGACTTTCCTGCCGGCGCCGACGAACCGCCCGAGCTCGGGTTACTGGCGAACAATCCTTTCAAACTCCCGATCAATGAGCTGTTGCTTGCGCTGTACGACTTGCCCGGCCAACGCCTGCATAACCTGCGCAATAATCTCACCCTCGACGGCAAGCCGAGGGAGATCCCGCTTTTCAGCCCTCCCACCGATCCCAATCAATTGTTGCAAGACCTGGCGGCCGGGGGCATTGGCGCACCGAGACCCATGGGCGGACGTCTGGTGATCGGTGCTTTCCGTTGGCGCGTGATGTTCGAGGCGGCGTTGCGTGCCGTGCAAACCCTGCAGGAATACGGCAACCAGGTGCTGCGCTTGCTTGAGCAGCGGGATCGGATCGAGCAGGAAGAAATGCAGCAAGACCATCTGGTGAAACTGGGCACCTATGCCCAGACCGTGCAGGAATATGCCATCGACCAGTTAAAGGCGAATGTGCTCGCGCTGGAGCAAAGCCGGGCCGTGGCGGCGGATCGGGCCGATGCCTATGCGGCACTCTATGACGAAAATGTGTCGGCGGTTGAATACGAGGTCATGGAAAGTCTGCAGGAGTCAAAAAAACTGTCGCTGGTGTCCTCAAGCATCAAGCCCGCAGCCGGGGCGCTGGCTGCTCTGCCCAATGTGTTCGGATTGGCCAATGGTGGATTTCGCCCCGACGAAATCATCAATGCGGTGTGCTTCGGATTGGACATCGCTTCGGCGGTCAAGCAACTGGACGCGGACAAACAAGCCACCACCGAAGCTTACCGCCGTCGCCGTAACGAATGGGCGCTGCAGCGCAATCAAGCAGCCGCGGAGATCCGGGCGATCGATGAGCAGATCGGCGCTCAAAAGCATGCCGTCGAGGCGGCCAAAGCCAGCCTGCAGCAGACCCTCACGGCCAACAGCCAGGCGCTGACGGTTTACAACTTCCTCAAGAAGCGTGCGACCAATGCCGAACTGTTCGGCTGGTTGCTGGGCCAGTTCAAGGCCCTGCACTATCAGGCGTACGATGCGGTCGTCAGTTTGTGCCTCAACGCCCAGGCTTCGTTGAACGCGGAAACCGGCGATTACGACGCGAATCTCCCCTTGCCCCAGGTCTGGCTGGATAACCGTCACGGCTTGACCGCAGGCGAACACCTGCGTGGGCATTTGTTGCGCATGGAGCGTGAATACCTGCAACGCCATGAGCGTCGGCTGGAGTTGGTCAAAACCGTATCCTTGCGGCAATTGTTCGACGACAAGGTCGAACCGCAAGTGGGGATCGACAATTGGACGTCTGCGCTGCAGCAGTTGCAGGACCGGGGGACACTGGAATTCAAGCTTACCCAGCTGCTGTTCGATCGCGATCATCCGGGGCATTACTGCCGACAAATCAGCTCGATCGAGGTCGATCTGCCGGTGCTGACCGGCCCTTACAAAAATGTACAAGCAACCTTGCTGCAGATCAGCAGCATGATAGCGACCAAGGCATCGAGTCAGTCTGTGAGGTATTTGCACAACCCGGACGGTGCCACAGGCCCGGCCGATGTGCAGGTCAACCTGCGCAGCGGTCAACAAATCGTCTTGTCGATGGGGATTGCCGATAACGGCATGACGGCCATGAAACCTGATGAAGGGTTGCTCAACCCCTTCGAAAACACCGGGGCAGTGTCGCGCTGGACGATGAATTTTCCACGGCCGACGAAAGCGTCGCAGCACGCCATGCTGCTGACGTTGACGGACATCATTCTGCGGATCCGTTTTACGGCCAAAGCCGGCAAGCCAACCTTCGCGCGAACCGTCGAAGACCTGGTGACCCAAGCTGAAAACCCGGAGCAAAACCCAAGCGTCGAAGGAGCCGTCCGTCATGAATGAACCGATCATCCAGGCCAATGAAAGTCTGATCCGCAATGGCGATTTCGAGCAGGGGTTTTCCCATTGGAAGAAAGGTCCGATAAATCCAAGCTGGTTGAGTAGAGCAAGTGAATTCCATGAAGGCGAATTTATTCCTTTACTGAAGTCTGGAAACAAGTCTTCGGTCAGTCAGTCGTTGGAGGTCCCAAAGGATCCCATTGAGCAAGCGCGCTATGTCCTCAGTTTCTGGTGCGAGACACGGCACACCGAAGCGGGCAAGCTGAAAATCAGCATCGATGGGCAGCAAGAAACATTGGAAATCCTGTTGCCGCCGGGTGCATCACGGGATGTCGAGGAGGATCAGGCGCGACTGAGGAACGGTCAGCCGCTGGAGTTCAATCCGATCAAGTACAGAGTTGAACTGGCGCTGCCATTCAGTGCCGGGGACACCCTCACTGTCGAGGTGTCCAGCCCGGCCAATGCCCCCACTGACCCCGTCTCGGGCATCTGCATCACCTGTATCAATTTTCAATTGCATCTGGAACCAGCGGTGATGCAAAGGCTGATGCTGGATGAAGAACCTGTGTCACCTGCTGAGACGCTGTACATGTGCCAGGGGGCCTCCGCGAGCCTGGCTCACCGGTTGAAATTCCTGCCCGCGCCAGACAATGCCTGGCGGGACACCCAGGCAGCGTTAAGCAGTGACGACAATCCGTTTGGCGCGGTTGTCGCAGTGCCGGACTGGGGCGTGGATCATCCGCTAGAGGATCAGTGGCAACTTGATTGCCCGTTGATTGGCGATGAAGAGCCCTACCTGTTCTCGATGAACCTGCTTAACCAGTACACCGCCGAGCCTTACCCGGTGAATGTGTCGTTGGGGCATCATCGGTTGGTGTTCCGCGACGTGCTCGAGGCGAAGTATTACCCGGTGCTCGAATACGGGCAGGGTGTACGGCTGGGTGTTCAAGTGGCGTCGTACTACACCGGCCAGTCCCTCAGCGGGCGAACGGTGACCTGGACACTTGCCGGCCAAGGGGTGAAAGGCGCTGGAATCACGAATGACCAAGGCTGGGCTTACTTCGATTTTGAACCGCAGGCACATGGCAACGTTGTTATTCAGGCCTCTGTCGACAGCCCCTATTACGCCGCTGGTGTGGTCACTCAGTCGTTAGACGTCCGGGTATTGGCGACGGATCCGTGGAAAGACGTATTGGCGGTCGTCGATGGCGATGAGAAGCGTTGGGAGGAAAAAACCGGCTATCCCAATCGGGGCTCGGATTATCCCGTGACGATAAAACTGGCCGCAGACAGCCCGTTGCTTGGCACGGAACTGTTGTTGCGCTGGAGCGGTGATTCCCATGAGCAACTGGGGGTTATTGTCAGCCCGGCGCTTGAGCATTCGGTGCCGGTCATCGGCCGCGAAATGGCCTGGAACCTGACGAGCGAGGATCGTCTTGACGGTTGGTTTTATCTGGCGCTGGTCTGCTCGAAGCTGCTGCTGCCTTCACCGAAAAAAACCATGTCGCTGGCGCGCAATCGGGTCAAGGTCGGTGAAGTGCGCGAGGCCAACAAGTTTCCAGTGGTGGATGAAAACGAAAGCGTGCTGTTGCGGGTGCAGGTGCTGCATGAGGTGGGCAGAGGCGACGGTGAGCCGGTGATTAACGCGCTGGTGGACTGGCTAACCCCTGAGGGCACGATTTCGACCCGATCCGGTGCCGGTGGCTGGGCCAGTGTGCCGTATACGCCGAACGTCGCCGGGGATCAGGTTGTCACGGCCAGCATCAAGGCCCATGCCGAGGCCGTTGCGATTGAACAGCCTTTTAATGTGAAGGCAATTGCGACCAGCCCCTGGAAGAGTGAAGTCAAGTTCCTGCTGGATACGGTTGAAGTCTTGCGCAATACGCTCGGCGTGGTGTGTCGGCGTGGCCAGGCACATATCTTGAAGGTTGTGCCGGTCGCTGGCAGTGCGTGGCTTGGCAAAAACATCAGTTTGCATTGGCGAGGTGCAGACCCGGATATCGGATTGGTGCCCAGCGATTTGGGTTTGCCCAAGCTTCTCGTGGCAGCAGGCGTGGAATGGAACCTGGTCTCACAAGCGAATGACAGCCTCAGCAGTCTGTTTGAGCTGGAGCTACGCCTTGAAGGCGAATTAACCGTTCGAGAGCTGTCCGGGCGCTTGATGTCCGGGGATCTGACGGAAGAAGTGAGCCTGATGCTGGACCAGATTCCGGCAGCGCTGGACGGTCAGGCGTTCTATCCCTGCCTGGGGGCGACTCATCGTTTTAACGTGTTGCCCAATGCGCTGAGCCCGTTGGTGGGGCTGGAATCTTTGCTGACGTGGTTGGGGACGCCGGCCGATCAGTTGGGAGCAACCGTTCAACCTGCCCTGAACCTGCGGCAAAACCTGAGCGATGGGGGCGTGACCTGGACGCTGGACTTCACCGCCAGTCAGACACCGGGTGATTTTGCCCTGGCCCTGGCACTGCCTCAGTTGAACTTCGTTGCCACCGCCAAGCCGATGGCGCTGGCGCACAACAAAATCAGAATCGAGGCGTGTCGCGAGTCGCCGGTGGATCCGGTGGTAGGGCAGGAATCTGCGTGGCAGTGGGTTCAGGTGTTCTCTCATTTCACCCGGCACGCTGTGAATCAGGTGCCCGTGACATGGACGACGCCGCAGGGGCCAAGGGTGGTGCATACCGATAACGAAGGTTGGTCCGGTATTGATTTTTCGCCGGTAATCGATGGGGCACATGAAATTCAGGCGTTGGTGATCAGTGCTTTCGACAGCTTTGAAGATAAACGCGCGATGGGGGTTACGGCACTGGCGAGCGATCCGTGGGAGGGGCTGTCGGTCAGGTTTGACGGCGGACCGGCTCACGCCTGGGGTGAAAAGACCTACTTCCCGCGTCGTAAGGGTGAGCACACCTTTAAGCTGTTCGCTCCTCAGAACAGCCCGTTGTTTGATCGTGTCTTGACGCTCGGTATGACGGGGACCGGGCCTGGCGAACTGGGTATCCAGTTTTTACCGGCAGCGTTGGGGGTGTCACGCATGTTTTACCACGTGGGCTTGCAGTACACGTTCAAGGCGGGCGATCTGAAGGACGCGAGTTTTGCATTGCGATTGTCATCGGAGCGACTGGCGAGTCTTTCGCCAGCGAACGCGATGTCATTGGGGGAAGGTGCACAGGTGGTGAAAATCGCCGGGAACAGCCGCGTTGATCAGACGCTGGATTGGGGCCAGGAATTTTTTGGGCAGGTCACCGTAGTGTCTGTCATCAGTGGCAAGGCGATGGTGGGGTGGACGGTGACGTGGCGTAGTCCTGATCTTGGGGTTGTGACTTCAGTGACTGATTATTACGGTGTGGCGAGAGTTCGCTTCGTTCCCGAAACTCCTGGAGAGGCTGAGTTGACGGCAACGGTGGGGGATAGGGAGTCGGTTGCGTTGTCGTATTTCCTGAATGAGCCACGGGAAATACAGACTCTGTCCAGTCCGGATCCTGCCGGATTTCCCGGAGATGAGGTCTCGGCCGACGCTATCGTTGTCTCAGCTATCACTGGCGAACCTTTGTGGGATGTAGAGGTAATGTGGGACTTCCCGGGCGTGACGATTGCACCAACGAGAACTAACAAAGAAGGGAAAACGAGTGTGATGTTCAGGCTTTCAGCGAACATGCCGAGTGTTTTGGGAGCCTCTGTGCGAGGTGGAAAGGCGGGATGGGATACGGCACTGCTAATGTTTACTGTTGAGGATCGGCAGCTAGCCTTTGTTTAACTCATCGGCAATGGCCAATATTATGTAGGGCAAACGGCGCGCCTCAGCTGTCGGCTGGTTGATAACACCACTGGAGAAGGTGTCGTAGGTGTAGACGTCGCCTTTTTCAACAATGGCGTATTCGATGTTTATGTGAAATCGGCTGATCAAGGCGTCTTGAGTAGACATTATCAATCGGATCGATATCAGCATTACGAAGTACTCATGCGGTTCCTAAACTCTGACGGTACAGTTAACGTTGAACAACGTGCAGGTATCGTATTCCTGGAGCGCTAGGGGTCCATTGATGGACGTAATTGCTCATAGCGCTGCCGCCTTCTTCCACCCCAAATACCGCGTCACCAACTCGGCCCCTAACTCCTGGGGTCGAGCATCCACCACCAGCACTCCATGAGCCTTCAACCGCTCATGGAGCTGCGCCCGGTCATTCAAATAATCCACCGTCCCGCAATAGGCCAGCGCCTCTGGCAAGGTCTGCACCGGGGCGTGCCGTAGATTATCGAGCAAGTCCTCACGCAGGCTCGCCACCAACACCCTATGCAGCTTGCTCAAGCGTTTAACCGCAGTCAGCAATTCTTCATCGTCTTCATCCCGCAGGTTGGTCACCAGCACCACCAGTGCCCGACGTTTTTGTCGGGCCAGCAGTTGAGTTGCCGCGGCCTGGTAATCGGCGGGGCGTTGGGTACTGTCGAGGTCGTACACGCTGTTGAGCAAAACGTTCAATTGGCCAGTGCCTTTGACCGGGGCCAGGTAATGCGCGCGGTCACTGGCGAACGTACTCAAGCCCACCGCATCACCCTGGCGCAGGGCGACATAGCTGAGCAACAGGCACGCGTTGAGGGCGTGATCGAAATGCGCGAGTTCGCCGTCCTGACTGCGCATGCGCCGACCGCAGTCGAGCATGAAGATGATTTGCTGGTCACGCTCGTCTTGATACTCACGGGCAATCGGCGTGCGCTGGCGTGCCGTGGCTTTCCAGTCGATCTGGCGCAGGCTGTCGCCTTCACGAAACTCGCGCAGTTGATGAAACTCCAGACCCAACCCGCGACGTTGCTGCTGGCGCACGCCCAATTGGCTGAGCCAGTTATCCACCGCCAGCAGTTCGCCGCCGTAGAGGCGAGCGAAATCAGGGTAGACACGGGTGCTGTCGACCACGTTCAGCAGGCGTTTGTCGGACCATAAACCCAAGGGGCTCGGCAGGCTGATTTCGCAGT
This sequence comes from Pseudomonas sp. BE134, assembly GCF_031456105.1. NCBI lineage: Bacteria > Pseudomonadati > Pseudomonadota > Gammaproteobacteria > Pseudomonadales > Pseudomonadaceae > Pseudomonas > Pseudomonas sp. BE134. The sequence goes on from NZ_JAVDUA010000006.1 coordinate 142,676, forward strand.
GATCGAAGCTGAAGTGACCGCGCTTGAGTGGACGCAGCCGATAGCCAATTTCACTCTGTTGGCCGGGTTGCAGTTCTACCCGGAGCGGCAGGTTTTCGAAGCTCAGGCCATCCGGTACATGATCGAAAATGTCGGCGTTGAGTGGTTGCGTAAAGTCATGCTCGACCTCCAGCTGCACTTCGCCCCAGCGGCCGAGCGCGAGGCTGCCGGGCATCTGCCGTCGCACACGAGGCGAGGGCAGGCGCTTGAGGCGGATGGCGTCGAGAATCGCCAATGCCAGCAACGCCAGCAGCAATCCCCAGTTGATCGATAACAGGGTCGATGGAACGTCGATTTCCAGTGCCCGCAAGGTGCCCAGCACGATGCCGATGGCCAGCAGGATCGCGAGCCAGATCAGCAACAGGCGCGAGGGTTTCACAGGCGCGGTGCCGGCACTTGATCGAGCAGTTGCTTGAGCACCTGATCGACGTCCAGCCCTTCGATATCCAGCTCCGGTGCAATGAGTACACGATGGCGCAGCACCGCCAAAGCGCAGCCTTTGATGTCATCCGGAATGACGAATTCGCCACCGCGCAACAACGCCCGTGCTCGAGCGCAGCGTACCAACGCAATGGATGCCCGAGGCCCGGCGCCGAGGGTCAACCCCGGCCAGGTGCGGGTGCTGCGGGCCAGGCGCACGGCGTAATCGAGCACCTGATCGTCCATCGGCAAATCACTGGCAATACGCTGCAGAGCCAGCACGTCCTTGGCCTGCAACACCGTGCGCATCGGTTGCACATCGAGCATGTCGGCGCGGGTCGAACGGCTGACCTGGCGGACCATGTTCAGCTCCTGCTCGGCATCGGGGTAATCCATGCGCACCTTGAGCATGAAGCGGTCGAGTTCGGCTTCGGGCAGGGGGTAGGTACCTTCCTGTTCGATCGGGTTTTGCGTGGCGAGCACCATGAAGGGTTGCACGATGGGCAAGGCACGGCCTTCGAGGGTGACCTGGCGTTCCTGCATGGCTTCGAGCAGCGCGGCCTGGGTTTTCGCCGGGGCGCGGTTGATCTCGTCGGCCAGTAGCAGGTTGGTGAATAGAGGACCTTTGCGCAGCTTGAACTGCTCGGTGTTCAGGTCGTAGACCGCGTGCCCGGTCACATCGCTGGGCATCAGGTCTGGCGTGAACTGGATGCGCGCGAATTCGCCGCCGAAGCAGCGGGCGAGGGCGCGCACCAGCAATGTCTTGCCCAACCCCGGTACGCCTTCGAGCAGCACATGACCGCCTGCGATCAGCGCGGTGAGGACGTCGTCGATCACCGTGTTCTGGCCGATCACCGCTTTCTGCAATTCCCCGCGCACGGCCTGGGCCAATTGACTGGCGCGCTGGCGTTGCTGGGCGGCGTGAGTCGGCGAGCCTGGCTCGATCTGTTCACTCATAGCGTGTTCCTCAAGGTTTGCAGGTGGGCGACCTGACGGCTGAAGTGAGCGCTGGACAGCCGCTGCTTCGGTCGCGGGCTCATGGCCTGGCTGATAGCATGTGTGGATTGGCCGGTCAGGCGTGCGAGCACCAGCCATTGCTCGGCAACGCCGAGTTGCTCAAAACCGGGATGACGACGCCGCACGCGGCGCAGGATGTCTTGTTGCAAGGCTTGCAACAGGTGTTGCTGGCCGTTGCGGCGCAACATGAAATCAGCGCTGGCGCGCAGGTGTTCCTGTAACTGACGGCGGCCTTTCGCAGCGGGCTCCTGCAATGGACCCTGGCGCACCCCCGCATGCCAGAAGCCAAGTCCGATCAGCGCTATCAGGGCCACCAGCGCCTGCGGGAAATATCGCCACAGCAAGGTCAGCAGGCTGTCGTGTTCGATGTTGAACAGCAACGTCACGCTTGTGTCCGCCGTCAGATACCAGAGCAGCCAGGCATTGTCGTACTGGTCGATGGCCGGGGTTTTCCACAGGTCGGCGTCGGTGACCACAATGATCGAACCAAGCCCGTGGTTGAGCTGCATCATGTGTGTGGCCTTGCCGCTGTTAGCCCAGGCTTGGGCGAGGTTTTTCGGGTCATCGAGATGGAACGTCGTGTCGAAATTCGCGTAGGCCGGAGCTTCTTCATCTTCCAGATACAGCTTGGTCAGTTTGGGATAGCGGTCGTCGAGGATGTCCGGTGGCGGCTCCTTGAGGTCTTTGCTCAGCGACTGGTGCAACTGCACCCGGTCGAGCAGCAGGTCGTTGCTCTGCCCGGTCTTTTCATCCCAAAGGGATTGGGCCACAAATAAAATACGCCCGCCGGCCCGGGTCCAGTTCAAGACCTGATCAATCTGACGCGGGGTCATGTTGTAGCGATTTCCGAGCAACAACAGGCTGTGCTGATGGGGATCAAGGGTGGGCAGCACGTCAAGACCATTGGCGTGGCTGACGGTCAGGCCCTGCTTGCGCAAAAAATGTTCAGCGGCGAGGTAGGGGTTGGCCTGCGCTTCAGGCGATGGGCCGTGATCGATTTCTGCCGGATAGGGCGTGGCTTTCAGGTATAGATAAATACTCAGCGCACCCACCAGCAGGGCGATGAATACACCAATCACCTGCCACAATCGCCGGCTCAATGGGCCGCTCCCGGGCCGAACAAAGCTCGCCAGCCCTCACACAGTTCCTGTTGCAGATGCGCGGGTGGCAGGCGATGACCGTAGGCCATGTTCTGCCAGTGAGCGGTCAGCGTCTTGCTAAACGCCAGCAAGGCCGGTTGCTGCAGTTGTTCGACGCGCCGCAGTACTTCGCCTTCGGTGTCGGCGGGTTTCAACGCCATGTGGTGATCGTGCAGCAAGTGGCTGAGCAGGGCGCGATAGAGCAAACCGAGGGCCACTCGCGGGTTGGTTTGCCAGAGACTTTCCGCACTGGCGGCAATGTCGGCGGGCAGGGTTTCACGGTCGAGGTCCAGGCCAAAAGCCTGTTGCGGTAATGGTCGGGCGACTTTTTTTTGCAACGCGGGTCGATAACTGACAAACGCCTGCAACCAGTCACGGTAATGCCAGATCAATAAGCCGATACCGCCGATAATCGCGCCCCACAGCAGTACTTCGATCAGGGTGGCGAGGAAGCTGAAACGCTGGCTGTCGAGCAGCGCTAAAAACGCCTTCAGCCATTGCGGTGTTTTGCCGTCATCCGGGGTTTGGCCCTCGGGTTTGTCTTCGCCAAACTGATAGCGGGTGACCGTTTCCTTGTTCTTGAACGGTGGATGGTCGAGGAGGGCTTTGATGCTGTCTTTTGAAGCCTGGCTGGTCAGCGGTTGATGGAGCAGTCGAGGACTGTTCGGAGTGATGGCCGTTTCGGCGGCCCAGACGTGTTGCGCACCAGGCACCCACAGGATTGCCGCGAGCAACAAGCTGAGGGCGGTTGTAGTGAGACGTTGGCGTAATCGGCGAAACACCAGTTCAATATCCCAGGCCTCCAGCACCGTGCGCCGGTTCAGGTAAAGGCTGAAGCCACAGGCGACATAGACCGGCTCCCAGACAATCAGCACCAGCACGTAAAAAGCATTGGTCAGGTGTTCCAGCCAGCGCCAGTCCTGCACGGCGGCGGTAATCAAGGTCTGCCAGCTCCAGTCGAGTTCAACCTGCTGTGGCAGGAACAGGTAGAACAACACCATCAAACCAATCCACAGTGCGCTTTCCAGATGCACGCCGATAACGGTCAGCCATTTCGCCGCGCTGGCATTGCGCTGCTGCAAGACCTGCAACCGCTGTTGTCGCGCCTCGCCACTCAGACCTTCAAGTTGCACCACCGGCATTACAAAGCTGCGGCTCAGGCTCAGGCGACGCGAGGTCAGGCTGGCCAGCAGTTGCGGCTTGAGCAGACGTGGCCATTCGCGCAGCGCCTGTTTCAACGTCGGTGTTTCGCCGAACAGGCTTTTGGACAGGATGAACAACGGCAGGCGCTCGAACGCCGGTTTGAGCCACCAGAAGATGAATACGGCGAGGGACGGCGAATCCCAGAACATCGCACTGAGCAAGGCGAAGACCGGCAAGGTCACGATGGCCCAACTGGTCATCAACAGGCGTCGATGGCGCTGGCTCAGCAGCACGCCCAGGTCCATGGCTTCCCAGGTGGTGCGCGGGCGGATCACGACCGTGGCATCACTCAGGCGCATGGCGAGCCCGTCCGGCAAACAGCAGATACGTCGCGACCAACGCCCACAGCGCGGCGCCGACCAGGTATTTGGTCATCGGCTTTGGGGCGGTCATCGAGGACCAGTAAGCTTCGATAAACGCCGCAATCAACAGGAGCAACATGACGCCGCAGATCAGCAGCACACTCTTGCCCGCCGCCAGTCGCAATGCTTCGGTGCGCGTCAGGCGTCCCGGTGCAATCAGCGCCCAACCCAGCTGCAGGCCGGCGGCTCCGGCCAGGGCGATGGCCGTCAGTTCAAAAGCGCCGTGCCCGATCACGAACGACCAGAACGATTGCCCAAAGCCGACATGCGTCAGGTGCCCGGCCACTGCACCGATCATCAAGCCGTTGAACAGCAGGAAAAACGCGCTGCCCAGACCCAGCATCAACCCGCTGGCAAAGGTCTGAAAGGCGATGCCGATGTTGTGCATGATGTAGTAACCGAACATCACCCAGTCTTCACTGGCGGCGCGTTCCGTTGTGCGTCCCAAATGGCCGGCGACCGGGTCGTACATACTCTGCAATTCGCTGACCTGTTCGGCCGGAATCAGGTTGTAGACCAGGTCCGGGAACAGGTACACCAGCAGCGCGAAACCGCTCAGGCTGCCAAAAAACATCAGGCTGGCGGCGAGCACAAAGCGCCATTGTTCGCGCACCAGTCGCGGAAATCCGGCCAGGATGAAACCCGCCACGTTGGCGCCCAGTCGACTGCGATGCCGATACAGCTGTTGATGCCCGCGCAGCACAAGCTGCTGCAAGGAGTCGATCAGAAAACTGCTGTAACCCCGTTCCTGCGCCAATGCCAAATGTTGGCAAAGGCGACGATAGTCCTTGGGGAAACCGCCGATCCGGGACGCGCCCTTGCCGTGCTCCAGCTGACCCAGCATCAGGGAAAACTGTTCCCACTCGGCCTTGTGGCGCTGTTCGAACAGACTCTGCTTCATGCCGGCCCCAACAAGCCACGGGCGATGCCGTTGAGTTCTGCCACGGCGCGCGGCGGGTCGACCTGCAACGGTTGCGCGAGAATCGAGGCGAGCTCAAGGGTGCGAGCCTCCGAGAGTTCACCCTGGCGTTCGGCAAAACCGAGGATGGCGCGCTGTTCGGACAGCGTCAGGGCAAAAACCGGGCGCACAGGCGTGGCTTCGGGCAGTTGCGGTCGGGTGCGCGGTTGTTCGCGGTAGATCACCAGCGTGCCGGCAGCGAGGTCGCCGAGACGCTTGAAGGTGGGATCTTGCAGGCAGCTGATGGCACCGAGGAAGTAACCGAAGGGCAGCATGTCGACAAATCTGAGCAGGTTGCGCAGCAGCGAAGCGGACCAGCCGACCGGTGTGCCGTCGTCCTGTACCACGCGCAAACCCATCCACTGTTTGCCCGGTGAGCGGCCCTGATTGAGCACTTCGAACAGCACCATGTACCACCAACTCACTGCGAACAGCAGGAGCGAGCCCAGCCCCGCGCCAACTTTCCCGAGCAGCGACAGCACGATAAACAGCAAACCGAGGATCAGCCCGCGCAACCCGAGGTCGATGGCAAAGGCCAGCGCACGCACCATCAACCCGGCGGGACGCAGTGGCAAGTCGATGCCTTCGGGCGTTTCGACTTGATACCGCGTGTCCAGTGGCGGGTACAGCGTTGCTTTCCCTGGCAGTGCTGTGGTCTCGAGCATGGGCAACCTGTGTGGCCTGTTCGGGATTGGAAGTCTGTTCGATGCTAGCAGCCTCTCGGGGGAAAACGACATAACTATGTATTGCACGGTGAGTGGCCACAGGTGATTGAATGACAAGTTACTGGCCGGGGCGGGATATGAACGCCTAGACTTCGTCGATCTTCAGTTCAGGAACAGCCCGTGACCTCAATCTTCTGGTACGACTATGAAACCACTGGCATCAACCCCCGTTGCGACCGACCGCTGCAAGTCGCGGGGATTCGCACCGACTTCGATCTCAATGAAATAGACGAACCGGTCAATCTTTACTGCCAGCCCAGTGATGACATCCTGCCGCATCCAGCGGCCTGCGCCATCACTGGAATAACGCCAGGTCAACTGGCCGGGCAGGGCTTGAGCGAAGCCGATTTCATGACCCGGGTGCATGCCCAGTTGGCGGCGCCTGGCACGTGCGGTGCGGGTTACAACACGCTACGTTTCGACGACGAGATGACCCGTTACAGCCTGTATCGAAACTTTTTCGATCCGTATGCTCGCGAGTGGCAGGGCGGCAACAGTCGCTGGGACCTGATTGATGTGGTGCGTGCGGCATATGCCTTGCGTCCGGATGGGCTCGTCTGGCCCACGGACGACGAGGGCCGGGTGACGCTCAAACTCGAACGCCTGACCGCCGCCAACGGCATTGATCATGGAAATGCCCACGAAGCGTTGTCGGACGTTCGCGCCACCATCGCGCTGGCGCGTCTGATTCGTGAAAAACAGCCAAAGTTGTATGACTGGCTATTCAAGTTGCGCAGCAAGCAAAAGGTGATGGACCAGATTCGCCTGTTGCAACCGATGGTGCATATCTCCGGGCGCTTTTCGGCTGCCCGCAGTTATGTCGGTGTGGTGCTGCCACTGGCCTGGCACCCGCGTAACAAGAACGCATTGATTGTCTGCGACCTGCACCTGGATCCCCAGGGGTTACTGGATCTGGATGCCGAGACCTTGCGACAGCGGCTGTACATCCGTCGTGATGACCTGGCCGAAGGCGAATTGCCCGTGCCGCTTAAACTCATCCACATCAACAAGTGCCCGGTGGTCGCACCGTTGTCTGTTCTTCGCCCCGACGATCAGCAACGCCTGGGGCTGGACATGGCGCTTTATCAGGAACGAGCGCTGCGGCTAATCGACGCACAACAAGTTTGGCAAGATAAAGTGCAAGCGATTTATAACCGCGAAGATTTCACCCCAAGCCAGGATCCCGAACAACAGTTATACGATGGTTTTATCGGTGACCGGGATCGGCGTCTTTGCGAGCAAGTCAGAGCCGCGGACCCTGCGCAGTTAGCACAAGAGCAATGGCCTTTCGATGACGAACGTTTACCTGAATTATTGTTTCGATATCGCGCACGCAACTTCCCCGATACGTTGAATTCCGAGGAGCAAGAGCGCTGGCGATTATTCTGTCAGAAACGTTTGTCAGCACCCGAGTGGGGGGCGCCTCATACCCTGAAAAGTTTTACAGAGGCCGCGGCCCAATTGAACGAAACTGCTACACCGTTGCAGCGCGCAGTGCTGAGTGATTGGCAATGTTATGTCGAGGTATTACGAAAACGTATGAATCTTTGAAAACGAAAACAGACATGTCCGAATCACGGGCATAAAAAAACGCCAGCATTCGCTGGCGTTCTTTTTTGTCACGGATTCATCTGCGACAAGCTCTACGGCTTAGCCCAGCAGAGTAGCCCAGCCTTCAACCACGTCGCCGCCCCACTTGGCTTTCCACTCTTTCAGAGTTTTGTGGTTGCCACCTTTGGTTTCGATGACTTCGCCGTTGTGCGGGTTTTTGTATTGTTTAACTTTGCGAGCACGCTTGGTGCCAGTAGTTTTTACTGCGCCGCCGCGTGGAGCCTTGGATTTGGACTCTGGATCCAGCAGCGCGATGATGTCACGCAGGGACTTGGAGTATTCGCCCATCAGGGTGCGCAGTTTGCCTTCGAATTCCAGCTCGGTTTGCAGTTTGTCGTCTTGGGACAGGTTCTTCAAACGGGCTTGCAGCTCTTTGATAGCTTCTTCGGTGGCACGGTATTCGTTGATCAAGGACATGAGGACTACCTTATGTTGGAGGCTGGATGGCAGGGAACAGTGTGGCAATAATAGTCAGGGTGTTTCATCAAGTAAACATTTAACCGGCGTTTTAATTAAATTACTTATGATGAACAGGGCGAAAATTGAAGAGATCATTAAATAGTGTGGGCAGATAACACAGATATTCACAAATGGACTCTTGATATTGACTAAAAGATCACCAACGCGCAGGGCATGGGTGCTTCAGAATGGGCTCCTCAGCCCGGAGTGCCGGACAAGGCGTCATCAATACTGCAGTTTTGCTGCGCAATCGCTAGAATGGCGGCCTTTGCGAAGTTCTGGAGTTTCCCCCTCATGCGCACTTTTCGGCTGGTGATTGCTTGCCCGGACCGCGTCGGCATCGTTGCTAAAGTCAGTAACTTTCTGGCGTCACATAACGGCTGGATCACCGAAGCGAGCCATCACTCGGATAATCTCAGTGGCTGGTTCTTCATGCGTCACGAAATTCGTGCCGACTCGCTGCCTTTCGGTATCGAGGCTTTTCGCGAAGCCTTCGCGCCGATTGCCAAAGAGTTCTCGATGGACTGGCGCATCACCGATACCGCGCAGAAGAAACGTGTGGTGTTAATGGCCAGCCGTGAATCTCACTGCCTGGCCGATTTGCTGCACCGCTGGCACAGCGATGAACTGGATTGCGAAATTTCCTGCGTGATTTCCAACCATGACGACTTGCGCAGCATGGTCGAGTGGCACGGCATTCCTTATTACCATGTGCCGGTCAATCCGCAGGACAAAGAGCCGGCGTTTGCCGAAGTCTCGCGTCTGGTCAAGCAGCACGATGCCGAAGTGGTCGTACTTGCCCGCTACATGCAAATCCTGCCGCCGGCGTTGTGCAGCGAATATGCCCACAAGGTCATCAACATTCACCACAGCTTCCTGCCGTCGTTCGTCGGTGCCAAGCCCTATCACCAGGCCTCCATGCGCGGTGTGAAGCTGATCGGTGCAACGTGTCACTACGTGACCGAAGAACTGGACGCCGGCCCGATCATCGAGCAGGACGTGGTGCGTGTCAGCCACAGTGACAGCATCGAAGACATGGTGCGTTTCGGCCGTGATGTCGAGAAGATGGTGTTGGCGCGCGGTCTGCGTTATCACCTGGAAGACCGGGTGTTGGTTCACGGCAACAAGACGGTCGTGTTCTAAACTGCGCAAATGATCGTTCCCACGCGTGGGAACGATCAGGTCACTCAAGCCCTTCGCCGTTTCTGCATTGAGGATATGACCATGGCCGATCCACTCGATAAAGCCACGTCCAATGCCCCCGCCACATTGGGCGAGGGTTGTTTGAGTCGCTATGACCCGGATGACATGAGTCCCGAAGACGGCACGGAGTTTCCCGGTGCTGCCGAGTTATGGGAGCAGTTACAGCAAGAATCCGAAGACACGATCAAGCCTGCTTGAGCTTCATCAACTTCCTCAGCAGCGGCCGCCCCAGCATCAGCAGAAACACCGGGCCACCCGCTATCAGGTAGAAGTAATAAGTCACTGCCCGCCAGATCAGAATGGCCGCCGCCGCAGTCGACTTCCCCACCATGGGCGCCAGCAAGGCCGCCGACGTCAATTCCGCCGCCCCGGCACCGCCCGGTAACAGGCTGAATTGCCCTGCGCTGAGCGAAAGCATCTGGATCAAAAAGCACCAGGCCCATTGCAGATCCGACTCAAGCCCGCGTAATGCCAGATACAACACACTGTAGCGCAGGAACCAATGCAGGCAGGTCAATGCAAACACTGTGGTTAATGTCTGAAAAGGCAATTTCAATGTGTCAGTGAACGCGGCGAGGAAGTGCAGAAGTTTGCGTGCCCAACGCAGGCGCGTCGTGCTTTTTACATCCAAGCGAACCAGTAATCGGCCGCTCAGGCGAATCAGCTGCCGATGATAGCGGGCGACCATCACGCAGCAGATCAACCCGCCGAACAGCGAAATGACGCTGACCGTCAGCAGCCACTCCATACGTTCGCTGAGGTGCTGAAACAGGGCATAAATCAAAATACCGCTCAGTGCACAAAGAAAAAACAGCAGGTCACTCAGTTGATCCATGGCGAATACTGCGCTGCTCCTGGCCGGTTGTACGCCATTGCGCGCCAGCAACGCCATGAGTGCCAGCGGTCCGCCACTGCCGCCGGGGGTGGCGCAATAGGCGAACTCGGTGGCCATCACCACGCCGAGGCTTTTGACCGGGCTGACCTTGTCACGCTGATCGCCCAGCAACAGGTGCAAGCGCAGGCTGTTCACCAGCCAGCACAACACAATCATGCCGAACATGATCAGCAGCCAACTCAATGGAAAGCTTTGCAGCCGCGACCAAGTCTGGTTACCTCCGAGCAACAGCGGGATCAGCACCGCAGCCAACAGGGCGACGAACAGCACAATCCCCCGGCTCATGCTGCGCGGCCGACTGGCGCGCGTTGCAAAGCCAGCCATTGGGACTTGGTCATCGGCACGCGCCCTTCATCGAGCAAGCGCTTGAGGGTTTGCAGCCAGTAGTTGCGCGAAAACGCATGGCGCATGTCCACCGGGTGCAGGCCCAGGCGAATGACCGGCGCCTGCTGCCAATGCTGTTCGCGTCGATCGCTGAGCAGTTTCGACACGCCCCGGCGCCAGGCACTGCGGGCGCTCCAGACCAGCCCGGGTGCATCAATCGGAGTGAAATCCGGCAGTCGATATAAATGCTGCGAGTCGCTGGTGTAGCGCAGTGGCAATTGGCGCAACGCCTGGCGCGTGCCTTCGCTCATCAACCAGGCCGGGGCGACGAAACCTTGCAGGGGCCAGTGGTAACGCTCAAAGACCTCGATTCCGGCGTGCAGCCGGGCGAGCGCAGCGTGTTGCGGCAGACTATAAAACTCGCCTTCGTGGGTGTAGATACGACGCATGAACCAGTCTCGCGGGTTGCCGGGCGGCGGTTCCTCATCGCAATGAAAGTAGCCGTGCAATGCCAGTTCGTCCCCTTTGGCGATGCGCTGGTTGAGCACCCGTCGAAACTCCGGGTGAGCGTCAAGGCTGTTGTGTTTGTGAAAATCCGGGACGACCAGCCAGGTCATCGGTACGTCACCCAAGGCGTCGACCGCTTCAACGAAGGGTTGATAGTCGGCCCAGGTTGGCGGCGCAACGTCGTGTAATACCAGTAGCACGCAGGGCGGGTTCATCAGATTAACCATTGGCGCTCAGCGGCCATTGGCTGCCGAGTACGGCGTGATAGTGCCCCAGCAGACTGTTGACCACCGTGTCCCAGTTATATCGCCGCTCGACATGACTGCGCGCCGTTTTGCCCAGCGCCACGCTGTCCTGGCTGAATAATTCACGAACAGCATTGGCCATCGCCACCGGATTGTTCGGCGCGCACAACAAGCCGCAGGGTGCGGTAACAATTTCCGGAAAGGCGCCGGCCGCCACCGCCACCACTGGGATGCCGCTGGCCATGGCTTCGAGTATCACCAGCCCGAACGTTTCCTGGTCGCCGGCGTGCAGCAACGCATCGGCACTGGCCATCAATCGCGCCACTTGCAGGGGCGGGCAGAACCCATCGACCACCGTGACGTTGTCCGGCACGGCGGCCGGCATCGACGAGCCCACCAACAGCAGATGATAGCGCCGCCCCAGACGCACCATGCAATCGAGCAGCACCGGCAGGTTTTTTTCTTTGGAACCGCGGCCGGCGAAAATCAACAGATGAGTATTTTCATCAATGCCCAATTCGGCTCGCAGGCCAGGGTCCCGAGCATCGGGATGGAAGGTTTGCAAGTCGACGCCCAAGGGTTGGACAAACACGTTCTTCACCCCCAGCCCGCTTAATTTGTCGGCCATGACCCGGCTCGGCGCCAGCACCCGGTCGAAGTTGCCATAGAGCTTGCGGACGTAGGCTTCGACGTTCGGTGTGACCCAATTGCCCATCCGATTGCTGGCCAGCAGCGGCAAGTCCGAGTGATAAAAGCCGATGACCGGAACGTCCAGTTGGCGTCGCGCATCCAGTGCTGCCCACGCGGTGAGATATGGGTCGCCCACTTCGATCAGATCGGGCTGTAAATCCTGCAGGACGTTTCGCCAGGGGGCGAGACGGAGGGGGAAGCGATAACCCTTGCCAAAGGGCAGGGCAGGGGCTGGAACCGTGTAGACGCCATCCGTTTCACTCAGGTGAGCGCCCGGAATCAACAGGCTATGGCGGATGCCTGGCTTGGTGCCAAGGCGGCGGTGCTTGGCATCCAGGTACGTGCGCACGCCACCGCTGGCAGGGGCGTAGAACATGGTGATGTCCGCGATATGCACGATGAACAGTCCTCCGGGTCTGTGTTCTCCCTCGGTTGACCTTTATGAAGAATAGTTGTTCGGTTGGGGTTTTGCGGCGGGGTGTCAGCGGGGTTTTGTGGTGTTTGATAGACCGCTATCGCGGGCAAGCCAGCTCCCACAGTGGGTAGTGATTACCTTGTGGGAGCTGGCTTGCCCGCGATGAGGCCTTATCAGACGTTAGATTCGGAAACTGCCTACCAATTGCTTCAGACGCGAAGCCTGCTGCTCAAGATCAGAGCATGCGCGCAAGGTCGAATGAAGGTTTTCAACGCCTTCCTGGTTCAGCGTGTTGATTTCGGTAATGTCGACGTTGATCGACTCCACCACCGCGGTCTGCTCTTCAGTTGCCGTGGCCACCGACTGGTTCATCCCGTCGATTTCACCGATGCGCAACGTCACGCTGTTCAACCGCTCACCCGCCAGGTTGGCGATTTCCACGCTGTCCTGACTGTGGCGCTGGCTATCGCTCATGGTGCTGACGGATTCACGGGCGCCGACTTGCAGCTCCTCGATCATGGTCTGCACTTGTTGTGCCGATTCCTGAGTGCGGTGCGCCAGGTTGCGCACTTCATCGGCCACCACGGCGAAACCACGACCGGCTTCACCGGCGCGGGCTGCTTCGATGGCCGCGTTGAGTGCCAGCAGGTTGGTTTGTTGGGAAATGCTGGTGATCACTTCGAGAATCTGGCCGATGTTCACGGTTTTGCTGTTCAGCGATTCGATGTTGGTGCTCGATGCGCTGAGCATGCTCGACAGCTGATTCATGGCGGCAATGCTGCGATCCACCACCTGCTGGCCGTCTTCGGCCAGGCTGCGGGCATCGCTGGCCTGGCTCGACGCTTGCGCGGCGTTACGGGCGATTTCCTGGGCGGCGGCCCCCAGTTGATTGATCGCTGCGGCAACGCTGCTGGTGCGTGTAGCCTGCTGGTCGGAATTGAACATCGAGGAGTTCGAGGCGGCCACGACACGCAACGCCACTTCGTTGACTTGCCCGGTGGCCGAGGAGACTTCGCGAATCGAGGTGTGAATACGTTCCACAAAACGGTTGAACGCGGTACCGAGGATACCGAACTCATCGTTACTCAGGATGGTCAGTCGCTTGGTCAGATCGCCTTCACCGTCGGCGATGTCGGCCATGGCGCGGGTCATCACGTGCAGCGGCTGGATCAGGATGCGGATCAACATGCTCAACAGCGCGATGATGATCGCCACGGCAGTAATCGTCGCGACCACCGCCGAAGCGCGGAAATCGCTGAGCATCGAAAAGGCTTTGTCCTTGTCCACCGACAAACCGATGTACCAGTTGACCGACGGCAGGCCTTTGATCGCGGTGAAGGTGACGATGCGGGTTTTGCCGTCGATCTCCACTTCACTGTAGGCGCTGCCGATGCGCGGGGTGTTTTTCGGGAACGCCTCGCTCAGGGATTTCATCACCAGGGTTTTGTCCGGGTGGACCAGGATCTTGCCGTCGGCGCTGACCAGGAAAGCATACCCCATGCCGTCGAAATCCCGGGCGCTGAGGGTGTCGATCAGGGTTTGCAGGCTCAAGTCGCCGCCCACAACTCCGACGCTTTCTCCGGCTTTGCGCGAGGCGGTGGCGATGGAAATGATGGTCTGGCCGGTGGCCGCGTCGATGTACGGTTCGGTCAGGGTCGCGGTGTTGCTGCTTTGCGCGCCTTTGTACCAAGGGCGAACCCGTGGGTCGAAGCCGGCGGGCATCTGGGCGTCCGGGCGAATCGTGAAGCTGCCGGTGGCATCGCCCAGGTAGGACGCCATGAACGTCGACGTCAGGGCTTTCTGCTCAAGCAGGCTGGAGACGGTGGACGGTTCAGGATTGATGGCGATGTTTTGGGCGAGGTTGTCGATCAGCAGGATTCGGCCGCTCAACCAGGTCTGGATGTTATTGGCGGTGACGTCACCCATCTCACTGAGGTAGTTGTTCAGGTTTTCGCGGATGGCGTTGCGCTGTAAATAGTCGTTGTACAGCGTGAACGAGGCGAAGGCGGCAATAACAACGAGGGCGGCGGCAAGCAAAATCTTATGGCTGAAGCGCAGGTTTTTGTTCATGGCTTGGGGTTCCGCTAAGGTCTTAATGTCCAACGCGTGCTTTTATAAAGGCACGCAAAGTGGGCACTGTTGAAACCAAGCTGATATTTCCGTTCTCTCCTTAGGGAATTACCGACGCTGATTTCTGTGCAGTCTCGGTTTTTGTATCGGCCGAGCCGGATCAAAGATTAACCATGGGTGACAAAATGCCTGACTCATTGCAACTCGTTCTCGGCGCCGACCTTGCCGGCCAGTCCATCGCCCAGGCCATGCGCCTGGCCAATCGTCACGGTCTGGTCGCAGGCGCTACCGGGACGGGTAAAACCGTCACGTTGCAGCGCATGGCCGAAGCCTTCAGCGACGCTGGCGTGGCGGTGTTTGCCGCCGACATCAAGGGCGATCTGTGTGGGCTCGGTGCCGCCGGCAACCCGCAAGGCAAGATCGCCGAGCGCATCGCCGGGATGCCTTGGCTGAATCACAAGCCTCAGGCGTATCCAGTCACCCTGTGGGACATTCATGGGCAGTCCGGTCATCCATTGCGCACCACCTTGAGTGAAATGGGCCCGTTGTTGCTGGGCAGTCTGCTGGAGCTGACCGATAGCCAGCAGTCGGCGCTGTACGCGGCGTTCAAGGTGGCGGATCGCGAAGGGCTATTGCTGCTCGATCTCAAGGATTTGAAGGCGCTGCTCAATCACTTGCGTGACAACCCGCAATTGCTCGGTGATGACGCCGCGTTGATGACCACCGGCTCAAGTCAGGCGTTGTTGCGGCGTCTGGCGACGCTGGAGCAACAAGGCGCCGAAGCGCTGTTCGGCGAGCCGGCGCTGCAACTCGAAGACATCCTGCAGCCGGGCGCTGACGGTCGCGGGCGCATTCACCTGCTCGATGCCAGTCGTCTGGTTCACGAAGCGCCGAAGGTGTACGCGACCTTCCTGCTCTGGTTGCTCGCTGAACTGTTCGAGCAATTGCCGGAGCGCGGTGATGCGGATAAACCGCTGCTGGCCTTGTTTTTCGACGAGGCACACTTGTTGTTCGCCGGCACGCCCAAGGCGTTGCAGGATCGATTGGAGCAAGTGGTGCGACTGATTCGCTCCAAAGGCGTGGGCGTGTATTTCGTCACCCAATCGCCGGGTGACTTGCCGGACGACGTGCTGGCTCAGTTGGGATTACGCGTCCAGCACGGTTTGCGCGCGTTCACGGCCAAGGAACAGAAATCCTTGCGCGCCGTGGCCGAGGGTTTCCGGCCGAACCCGGCGTTCGATGCCTTGTCGGTATTGACCGAATTGGGGATTGGCGAGGCGCTGGTCGGTACGCTGGCCGATAAAGGCACGCCGGAGATGGTCCAGCGCGTATTGATCGCGCCGCCGCAATCGCGGATCGGGCCGTTGAGCGAGGCCGAACGTGCGGCACTGATCGCCGGTTCGCCGTTGCAGGGGCGTTATGACAGGCCGATTGATCGAGAGTCAGCTTATGAAGTGTTGATAGGGCGCAAGGGGCTGGCACCCGACCCCGAGGCGGCACCGGCCAAACCTGTGCCCGAGGAGCCAAGCTTCACCGACCAGGCCGGGGAGTTTCTCGGTACAGCGGCCGGACAGGCAATAAAATCGGCCATGCGACAGGCGGCCAATCAATTGGGCCGACAATTGGTGCGTGGGTTGATGGGTTCGCTGCTAGGTGGCAAAAAACGCCGCTAGCCATTGGACACCGTAGTACCTGTGGGAGCCAGCAAGTTCGCTCCCACAGAGGGCTGTGTCAGACCTTGGGTTTTGCGTGCGCCGCGAGGCGTTCCAGCGCCGCCCGCAGATTCGGATCGCTGATCCCGTCCGCCGTCGCCTGAATGGTCGCGCCCGCATCCGTCGACAAACTGATGGTATGCCCCGCAGCCCCTTGCTGGACGGTCGGTGGCTGAACCTTGAACAAAATCCGGGTCAAACTGGCGAACTCGTCAAACATCTGTAACTGGCGTTGCAGACGCTTTTGCTGATAACGCAGTCGGGTAGCCCAATGTCCGTCGGTGACGATCAGCAACAGACTGCCTTCACGCCACGACGCCACATGGCAATGTTCGCGAGCGGCCGGTTGCAATTGGCTTTCGAGCAGACGTTGTAAATGACCCAGGCGTTGAGCGTGGCCAAAAATGGCTTTCAGCGGCTTGGCTTCGCGAAGCAGAACGGCGGGGGCTCTGGCCGTAAGGGGGCGAAATGCCATGATCAGACACCTGAAGTAACAGAGCCGCCATGGTAGCAGAAAGCACCACCTGTACCTGAGCCATTGCTTTGCGCGCGCTTTACCCATTAAATCAACGAGTAACTTCTGCCGTGAATGGCTTGAAGTTCTGCAAAAAGCCCTTATTTTAAGTGAGCCCCGTTATAGCGCAGTGCATGCATCGTGGAACAACGCCACTTTCCTCACCATCGTTTCCGGGTAGAATGCTCGTTCGCATGCGGCCATGAGGGCTGCACGGGCGACTCACGGGGCCGCCCTCCATCCCTTTAGTGTGGAAGATCCTGCCGATATGTTTGCGCCTTTGTTAAAGAAACTTTTTGGAAGCAAGAACGAGCGTGAAGTCAAACGCATGCTCAAGACGGTGCAACTCGTCAATGCCTTCGAAGAGCAAATGGTGGCCCTTTCGGACGATCAATTGCGTGCCAAGACTGATGAGTTCAAGGCCCGCATCGCCAAAGGGGAATCCCTCGACAAGCTGCTGCCAGAAGCCTTTGCGGTCGCCCGCGAAGCCGGCAAGCGCGTCATGGGCATGCGCCACTTCGATGTCCAGCTGATCGGCGGCATGACCTTGCATGAAGGCATGATCGCGGAAATGCGTACCGGTGAAGGCAAGACCCTGGTGGCAACACTGGGCGTTTACCTCAACGCACTGTCCGGCAAGGGCGTGCACGTGGTGACGGTGAACGACTACCTGGCCCGCCGTGACGCCAACTGGATGCGTCCGCTCTACGAGTTCCTCGGCATGACGGTCGGCGTGGTTACGCCTTTCCAGCCGCCGGAAGAGAAACGTCTGGCTTACGCCGCCGACATTACCTACGGCACCAACAACGAATTCGGTTTCGATTACCTGCGCGACAACATGGCGTTCAGCATGGAAGAAAAATTCCAGCGCGAACTCAATTTTGCCGTCATCGACGAAGTCGACTCCATCCTCATTGACGAAGCCCGTACGCCGCTGATCATCTCCGGTCAGGCCGAGGACAGCTCCAAGCTGTACATCGAGATCAACAAACTGATCCCGACGCTTGAGTTGCACGTCGAAGAAGTTGAAGGCGAGGTCACCAAGGCCGGCCACTACACCGTCGACGAGAAGACCCGTCAGGTCGAACTCAACGAAGCCGGTCACCAGTACGTCGAAGAAACGCTCACCAGCATCGGTCTGCTGGCTGAAGGCGAAAGCCTGTATTCGGCACACAACCTGGGCCTGTTGACTCACGTCTATGCCGGTCTGCGTGCGCACAAACTGTTCCACCGCAACGTCGAGTACATCGTGCAGGACGGTCAGGTGGTCCTGGTCGACGAACACACCGGTCGCACCATGCCGGGCCGTCGTTTGTCCGAAGGCCTGCACCAGGCCATCGAAGCCAAGGAAAACCTGAACATTCAGGCCGAGAGCCAGACCCTGGCATCGACCACGTTCCAGAACTACTTCCGCTTGTACAACAAGCTGTCCGGCATGACCGGTACGGCCGACACCGAGGCGTTCGAGTTCCATCAGATCTATGGCCTGCAGGTCATGGTCATTCCGCCGAACAAGCCGCTGGCTCGTAAAGACTACAACGACCTGGTGTTCCTGACGGCCGAAGAGAAGTACGCGGCCATCGTGGCCGATATCAAGGAAAGCATGGCGGCGGGCCGTCCGGTGCTGGTGGGTACGGCGACCATCGAAACCTCCGAACACATGTCCGGCCTGCTCGTGAAAGAAGGCATCGAACACAAGGTTCTGAACGCCAAGTTCCACGAAAAAGAAGCCGAGATCATTGCTCAGGCCGGTCGCCCGGGCGCACTGACCATCGCCACCAACATGGCCGGTCGTGGTACCGACATCTTGCTGGGCGGTAACTGGGAAGTGGAAGTGGCTTCCCTGGAAGATCCAACGCCTGAGCAGATTGCCCAGATCAAGGCCGACTGGCAGAAGCGTCACCAGCAAGTGCTCGAATCGGGCGGTTTGCAGGTGATTGCGTCCGAGCGTCACGAATCGCGCCGTATCGACAACCAGCTGCGTGGTCGTGCCGGCCGTCAGGGCGACGCCGGTTCCAGCCGCTTCTACCTGTCGCTGGAAGACAGCCTGATGCGCATCTTCGCCTCTGATCGGGTGAAGAACTTCATGAAGGCCCTGGGCATGCAGCCAGGCGAGGCGATCGAGCACCGCATGGTGACCAACGCCATTGAAAAGGCTCAGCGCAAGGTTGAAGGCCGTAACTTCGACATTCGCAAGCAACTGCTGGAGTTCGACGACGTCAACAACGAACAGCGTAAAGTGATTTATCACATGCGTAACACGTTGCTGGCCGCTGACAACATCGGTGAAACCATCGCCGATTTCCGTCAGGACGTGCTCAACGCCACCATCAGCGCACACATTCCTCCACAGTCGCTGCCTGAACAGTGGGACGTGGCCGGTCTGGAAGCTGCATTGCAGAGCGACTTCGGTGTGGCGCTGCCGATCCAGCAATGGCTCGACGAAGACGATCACCTGTACGAAGAGACCCTGCGCGAGAAGCTGATGCAAGAGCTGATTGCGGCGTACAACGAGAAAGAAGATCAGGCGGGCGCCGAAGCGCTGCGCAGCTTCGAGAAGCAAATCGTACTGCGCGTCCTGGACGACCTGTGGAAAGACCACCTGTCGACCATGGACCACCTGCGTCACGGCATTCACTTGCGTGGCTATGCACAGAAGAACCCGAAGCAGGAATACAAGCGCGAGTCGTTCACGCTGTTCTCCGAGCTGCTGGATTCGATCAAGCGCGATTCGATCCGTGTGCTGTCCCACGTTCAGGTTCGCCGCGAAGACCCGATCGAGGAAGAACAACGCCTGCGTCAGGAAGCCGAAGCGCTGGCTGCACGCATGCAGTTCCACCACGAAGAAGCACCGGGCCTTGAACACGTGGAAGAGCTGGGTGAGGAAATCGATGTCGCCCTCGCCGTCGCACCGGTTCGCAACGAGCAGAAGCTGGGCCGTAACGAGCTGTGCTATTGCGGTTCGGGCAAGAAGTTCAAGCATTGCCACGGGCAGATCCAGTAAAACCCGTTTCAATCGCTGAAATACCCGCGCCGCGACCGGCATCAGCCGTCGCGGCGTTTTGCCATTTAACACCGCCGTCCATCGTATGACGGTGATGACTACATTTTTTAAGGAGCGCATTCATGGCTGTTGGTCTTGGTCCTTTGCCAACGTTGCACCCGGTTGCCGGTTTTGAACTCGGTATCGCCTCGGCCGGCATCAAGCGCCCGGGGCGCAAGGATGTCGTGGTCATGCGTTGCGCCGAAGGCTCCACTGTCGCTGGCGTTTTCACGCTCAACGCCTTTTGCGCCGCGCCTGTGATCCTGGCCAAGCAACGTGTGCAAGGCCCGGTGCGTTACTTGTTGACCAACACCGGCAATGCCAACGCCGGCACCGGCGAACCGGGCCTGGCCGCCGCCGAGCGTACGTGCGCCAAACTGGCCGAGCTGACGGGCGTTGATGCCAGCCTGGTGCTGCCGTATTCCACGGGTGTGATCGGCGAGCCGCTGCCGGTCGAGAAAATCGAAGGCGCGCTGCAAGCAGCCCTCGACGACCTGTCGATCCACAATTGGGAAGCTGCCGCTACCGGCATCATGACCACCGACACCCTGCCAAAGGGTGCCAGTCGCCAGTTTCAGCATGACGGCGTGACCATCACCGTCACCGGCATCAGCAAGGGCGCGGGCATGATCCGTCCGAACATGGCGACCATGCTCGGCTACATTGCCACCGACGCCAAAGTCTCCCGCGACGTGCTGCAAAACCTGCTGCTGGACGGTGCCAACAAATCGTTCAACCGCATCACCATCGATGGCGACACCTCGACCAACGACTGCTGCATGCTGATCGCCACCGGTCAGGCTGCGCTGCCGGAAATCACTCGTGCCGAAGGCGAGTTGTTTGCCAAGTTGAAGCAAGCGGTTTTCGAGGTGTGCATGGACGTGGCCCAGGCCATCGTTCGCGACGGCGAAGGCGCCACCAAGTTCGTCACTGTTGAAGTCAACGGCGGCGGCAATCACCAGGAATGCCTCGACGTAGGCTACACCGTGGCGCATTCGCCGCTGATCAAGACGGCCTTGTTTGCTTCCGACCCGAACTGGGGGCGCATTCTGGCCGCCGTTGGCCGTGCCGGCGTACCGAACCTGGACGTGAGCAAGATCGACGTGTTCCTCGGCGAGGTGTGCATTGCCAGCCAAGGCGCGCGCGCCGCGACGTACACCGAAGCCCAGGGCGCTGCAGTGATGCAGCAGGAAGAGATCACCATCCGTATCGAATTGGGTCGCGGCGCTTGCAGCGAAACCATCTGGACCACCGATTTGTCCCACGAGTACGTGAAGATCAACGCCGAGTACCGTACTTAAGACTGAGTCGCCCCAATCGCGGGCAAGCCCGCTCCCACAGGATCTGCGCTAACTCTGTGGGAGCGGGCTTGCCCGCGATGACGGACGACAAGACACTGAAGTTTCTGGTCCGTGCCCCTCATCAAAAAGGCCCCGAACATGAGCCTCCACCTGATCATCGGCGACAAACTGCATTCCTCCTGGTCTCTGCGCGGTGCTCTGGCACTCGACCTGACCGGTGCTGCTTACACCGAAGAACTGATCAAACTGGGTCAGCCCGACACCCGCGAACGCCTGCTCAAACATTCGCCAACTGGCAAAGTCCCGCTGCTGAAAACTGAACACGGCACCATCGCCGACTCCCTGGCGATAGCCGAGTACCTGGCCGAGCAATTTCCCGAGGCAGGTCTCTGGCCAAAAGACACTGCCGCCCGTGCACAAGCGCGTTCGGCCTGTGCCCAGATGCACGCCGGGTTCTTTGCCATGCGCGGCAACATGCCGTTCGACCTGAGTCGCGATGCACCGCTGTTGCAGATACCTGATGATGTTCAGGCCGAGATCCAGCGCATGCTGGCGTTGTGGGCAGAATGCCGCGAGGCGGCGACCGACACCGGGCCATTCCTGTTCGGTGGTGCGACCCTGGCTGATGCTTACTTCGCACCGATTGCCGTACGCCTGCGCACCTATCAGGTGAAATTGCCGGTAGCGGACGAGGCCTACGTCGAAACGATTTACCAATGGCCGGCTTTCAAAGCCTGGCAGAAAGCAGGACTGGAGGAGGTTGGGCAGTGAAACGAGTCCACGTAGCCGCCGCCGTTATCCGTGATCACAGCGGCAAGATCCTTATTGCGCGCCGTGCCGACACTCAGCACCAGGGTGGTTTGTGGGAGTTTCCCGGTGGCAAGGTCGAGGACAACGAGTCCGTCGAAACCGCACTGACCCGTGAGCTTCAGGAAGAGCTGGGTATTGTGGTCAGCGCCGCGCGACCGCTGATCAAGGTTCATCACGACTACCCGGACAAGCACGTATTGCTGGACGTCTGGGAAGTCTCGGCCTTTACCGGCGAACCCCATGGCGCCGAAGGCCAGCCGTTGGAGTGGGTGTCGCCGCGCGATCTGTTGAACTATGAGTTCCCGGCGGCCAATCAACCCATCGTCGCCGCCGCACGCTTGCCGGCCGAATACTTGATTACCCCGGAAGACCTGGAAACCCCGGCTTTGTTGCGCGGTATCCAGAAAGCCATCGCGGGCGGGATCAAACTGATCCAGCTGCGGGCGCCCAACGGCTACGATCCCAAGTATCGCGACCTGGCGGTGGACGCGGCGGGGCTATGTGCCGGCAAGGCGCAGCTGATGATCAAGGGGCCGTTCGAATGGCTCGGCGATTTTCCGTCCGCGGGTTGGCACATCACCTCGGCCCAGTTGCGCAAGTACGCGGCGGCGGGTCGACCACTGCCAGCGTCGCGCTGGTTGGCAGCCTCGTGTCATAACGCTGAAGAACTGGCGTTGGCCGAACAGATGGGCGTGGACTTTGTGACCCTGTCACCGGTGCAAAAGACCCAGACACATCCGGATGCGCAGCCGTTGGGTTGGGAGCAGGCTTCGGTGTTGATCGAAGGCTTCAGCAAGCCGGTGTTCCTGTTGGGCGGTGTTGGGCCGGCAGAGCGGCAACAAGCCTGGGAAGCCGGGGCGCAAGGTGTGGCGGGGATTCGGGCGTTCTGGCCTGAGGCCTGACCTGATCGTTCCCACGCTCCGCGTGGGAATGTATCCCTGGACGCTCTGCGTCCGCTTTTGGGACGCGGAGCGTCCCTTGCTGCATCCCACGCGGAGTGTGGGAACGATCATAAAGCCTTAGGTTTTGCGGCCGCTTGCCACAAAATTTCGGCAACCCCCTGCCGCTTGGCAATCACCCGCGCCACCACAAACAACAGATCCGACAACCGATTGATATACGCCAATCCAACCCCGGCCAGCGGCTCGATCGCATTCAACTGCTGGCACCGTCGCTCTGCGCTGCGCGCCAGGCTTCTGCACACATGGGCCTGAGCGATCAGCGCTGAACCGCCCGGCAGAATGAAATTCTCCAGGGGCCCCAACTCTTCATTCCACTGATCAATCGCCGCCTCCAGTCGTTCGATTTCCGCCGCGTCCAGCGCCTGGTACACCGGCATAGCCAGCTCGCCGCCGAGGTCGAACAACCGGTGCTGGCAGGGCGCCAAAACTTCGATCACCTCGTTCAACCCAGGATACGTGACGCTTTCTGCGGCCAAGCCAGTCAGCAGTACACCGACCTGACTGTTCAGCGAATCGACTTCGCCAATGGCCTCGATCCGCGGGTGGTCCTTGGGCACTCGGCGGCCATCTCCGAGCCCGGTTTCACCTTTGTCGCCAGTGCGGGTGTAAATCTTCGACAGGCGAAAGCCCATGGGTTACCTCGATAGCTGATTGAGTTCTTGAGCAACGACCTGCGTACCCGACAGGGGCAGACGCAAGGTGAAGCAGGTGCCTTGGCCCGGTGTCGACTGCACTTCCATCTGGCCCTTGTGATTGTTGGTGATGATGAAATAGGAGACCGACAGGCCCAAGCCAGTGCCCTGGCCGATTTCCTTGGTGGTGAAAAACGGTTCGAACGTACGTTTGCGCACGTTTTCGCTCATGCCGATGCCATTGTCTTCGACCTGGATTTCCGCCCATGGCGGATTCAGTCGGGTCCGCAAAATGATCCGCCCCGGTTCGCTGTCGTCCTCACGCTGGTGAATGGCCTGGGCCGCGTTCTTCAACAGGTTGAGCAGCACTTGTTCCAATTCGTTGGCCGTGCCAGGCACCGGACCCAGATCCGGATCGAACTGGCGATTGATCGCCTGTCCCTTGAAGTCGAAACCGATCGCGAGGTCAAAGTCGTTACCGGCGATTTCCACCGCTTGATCGATCAGTGCCGGCAGATCACAGGGGGCCATTTGCCGGGTGCTGCGGCGGCTGAAGCTGAGCATGTGCGTGACAATCTTCGCCGCGCGGGCCCCCGCCTGCTGAATGCCATCCAGCAATTTCGGGACTTCGCGCACTTGCAGGTAACGGTTGACCGTTTCCAGTTCGATACCGATCTGTTCAGCTTGCTCCATGTTCTTCGGCAGATCGGGTGACAGGCGTCGGCGAATGTTCTGCACGTTATGCAGGATCGCGCCCAACGGGTTATTGATCTCGTGGGCCATGCCGGCGGCGAGGCCACCGACCGAGAGCATTTTTTCCGACTGCACCATCATTTCTTCCAGGGACAGCCGCTGAGTGATGTCGTCGATCCGGATCACCACGCCGCGCCCGGCACCGCCCATCAGCGGGTAAAAGGTCAGGGCGTAGTGTTTGGGCTCATCATCCTTGAACCAGGTCACGCGCTCGATCTTGGCCACGGTGTGCTGCTCGACGGTTTGCTTGAGCTGTGGCAGAAACGGCTTCAGCGGTTCGAAGGCGAGGAAGATCGGCTGGTTCAGGGCCTCGTCCAGACGCGTGCCGGACAGGGCGCTGGCCTCCTGATTCCACTGGGTCACGTAGAGCTGTTCGTCGAGGGCGATCAGCGCCGACGGCATGGAGTCGATGATGCTGTTGAGGTAGTTCTGGAAACCGGTGAGTTTCTTTTCAATTTTGCTGCGCACCTGGACTTCGAGTTCCAGCTTGCGATTGGTATGGCGGGTTTCTTCGGCCAGGCCTTGAGCCTGGTCGTAAGCCGCCTGGGAGTCGTCCCGGGCACGCTTGAGTTGCTGCTCCCGGGCTTCGATTCGCGAGAGCATGGTGTTGAACGCCTCGGCGAGGCTGCCGATTTCGTCGTGGTTGCCACGGGAGGCCCGCAGCGCGTAATTCTCCTCGCGGGTCACTTGCCGGGACAGTTCTTCGAGCTCATGGATCGGGCGCGTGATCAGGCGTTTGATTTGCCGGGCGATCACCAGCCACAACAGCACGCTGAAGATCAGAATGCCCAGGCTGGCAGTCAGGGTGCCGGTGTAGAACGCCATCGGCAGCTCGCTGCTGGCCACCAGCAGTAAATGGCCGGGCTCTGTGCCGGGACGGGGCAGGGTGATCAGTTGATTGCTGCGAAACTCGGTCGCTTGCCAGGCTTCAATTTGCTGAAAGTGCCTCGGCAGGCTCAGTTTGTCGCCATGCTGCAACTGCGCCAGCCGTTCGCCCTTGCCGTCATAAAGGGCTGCCGCACGAAGGGGGGAGTAGCTGTCGAGTTCGTTGAGCAAACGTTCCGCGTTTTGTGGTGACTTTAAGGCATCGGCCACCATGCCGGGGTTGGACACCAGTCGGCCAATGGTCTGCAAGGCCTGGGGGGCCATGCTTTCCTGGGAGATGTAATACGACGCACTGATGAACGTCAGATTGGCGACCAGCAGTATGGTGATCAACAGCACCAGCAGGGCGGCCAGCAACTTTTGGCCGACGGGGAGGTTTTCGAGGCGCTGGCGCAATGGCATCAGGTTCGTCGCTGAAAAGGAACAAGTGGCCAGCGTAGCCGCTGCTCAGTCGCCGGGCAATCCAAGGCTGTGCAGATGGCCGATCAGCCGTTGCTGTAATTGATGGAGGTGGGGCAGGTTCAGTTGGTGCCGCGTAGCTACTTTGCAGACATAACCCAACAGGTAGGAGATTTCGGTGCGACGTTGATTCGCGACATCCTGGTACATCGAGGAGTAATTGGCCGCCGTGGCGTGGATCACCCTTTCGACTTCCTGTTGCAGGTTTTCTGCCGCCGCGGGCTGACCACAACGCCCCAGCAACTCGCTCAATTCATCGCAGAGGGTCGCGACTTCGCACTGGTGCTCCTGCAATCCGCCATTGCGGCAATTGTGCAGGACGGTCAATGGATTGATTGCACAGTTGAGCGCCAGCTTGCGCCACAGCCGTGTGAGGATGTCGGTGCTCCATTCATGGGGAATCCCGGCGGCGGTCAGGTCATCCAGCCAGATCGGCGCAACCGGATGGCCGGCGTCCCCCAGCCAGGTGTAACCGTGACCTGCGAACACCACACGCCAGTCGCCATCGCGAAACGCACCTTCAGTACTTGATGCACTCACACAACGTGCCTGTGGCACTTGCGCCGCGACCGCGTCCTGGCTGCCGAGGCCGTTCTGCAACAGGACCAATTCAGCGTCGGGCGTCAGGCGTGGCGCCAGTTGCGCGACGGCTTTCTCGGCGTCATAGGCCTTGCAGGCCACCAGCAGGCGACTGATCGGTTCATGGCTGTGCGGTGTCTGGCCGGGAATGTCATAAGTAGTGGCATCGCCCTGTTCCACCAGCGTAAGCCCACCCGCCGTCTGATAGGCCCGCAAGCGTTGCTCATTGCGAACGATCAGCCTGACCGGCAAACCGGCCCGCGCCAGACGCGTGGCCCACAACGTGCCGAGGCTGCCGGCACCTAGAACATGCCAAGGGGTCGACATCAGCTTTTTACTCGGTTTACGGCAGGCATGTGAGGCTCGCAGTATGGGTTGGAAAAGACCCGTTATAATGAGCCCGATTTTAACCGCAAGCCAAGCGCGCGCCATCGCTATCGAGTGCGCCTTTTTATTGGAGAGATTACATGCCGTCGTTCGACGTGGTATCCGAACTGGACAAACACGAAGTCACCAACGCGGTCGAAAACGCCGTCAAGGAACTCGATCGTCGTTATGACCTGAAGGGCAAGGGTACTTTCGAGTTCAAGGAAAAGGACCTGACCGTCAACCTGACCGCTGAAGCCGATTTCCAGCTTGAAGCGATGATCGAGATCCTCAAGCTGGCGCTGGTCAAGCGCAAAATCGACGTGCAGTGCCTTGAAGTCAAGGATGCCTACGCGTCGGGCAAGCTGATGAAGCAGGAAGCGGTCCTCAAGGAAGGCATCGACAAAGAGCTGGCGAAGAAAATCGTCGCTCACGTCAAAGACGCCAAGCTCAAGGTCCAGGCCGCCATTCAGGGCGAGCAAGTGCGCATTACCGGCAAGAAGCGTGACGATTTGCAGGAAGCCATCGCGGCCCTGCGCGCCAAGACCTTCGATATGCCGCTTCAGTTCAACAACTTCCGCGACTGACACCTGACGCGGGAACCTCTCGGCGCTTTCGGCGTCCGAGGCCCAAGCAGCGGCAGAAACGATCGGGCCGGAGACGGCTCGGTTTTTCTGTCGCTTTATTTTTTGTGTGCCGGATAACCGGAAAATCAAGGAGAACGTAGATGGACTTAAATGCTGAGGTAAACAACCTGGTCAAGATGTCCCAGGCCTGGATCCCGATGATCATGGAATATGGCAGTCGTGTACTGCTGGCCGTGATCACCCTGGCGGTCGGCTGGTGGCTGATTAACAAAGTGACGCAAAAGCTCGGTGGTCTGTTGGCGTTGCGTAACGCCGACCTTGCGCTGCAAGGGTTCATCAGCAGCCTGGCGAACATCATTCTCAAGGTTTTGCTGATCGTCAGCGTAGCGTCGATGATCGGCGTGGAAACCACGTCGTTCGTCGCGGCTATCGGTGCGGCGGGTCTGGCCATCGGTCTGGCCTTGCAGGGCAGCCTGGCAAACTTCGCCGGCGGCGTGTTGATTCTGTTGTTCCGTCCGTTTCGTATTGGTGACTGGATCGAAGCCCAAGGTGTTGCTGGCACAGTCGACAGCATTCAGATCTTCCACACGGTACTGCGCACCGGCGACAACAAAACGATCATCGTACCCAACGGCAACTTGTCGAATGGCATCATCACCAATACCAATCGTCAACCAACGCGCAAAGTAGTATTTGACGTGGGTGTGGATTACGAAGCGGACTTGCAGAAGGCCCGTGAAGTTTTGCTGGAACTGGCCAAAGATCCGCGTGTATTGGCAGATCCGGCACCTCAGGCTGTGGTTTCTACTTTGGGAGACAGTTCGATCACTCTTTCGCTTCGAGTCTGGGTAAAAACCGCCGACTATTGGGATGTGATGTTCATGTTCAACGAACAGTCCCGTGATCGTTTGAAAACTGCCGGTATTGACATCCCGTTCCCGCAGCGGGTTATTCGCGTAGTGCAGGAATCTGCGGTGCAGTGATTGTTTTTTGATCATGTCTGACTGTTAAGTCCGGCATGTTCTGAACGGATCGGATTGTTTGAGCGCAATGTTGCAGCCAACAAAAAAGGCCCATCCGAAGATGGGCCTTTCTTTGATTACCGGGTGCTGACTTTCTGCAATTACAGAATGTTGAGCGGGTAGTCGGTGATCAGGCGGAACTCATTGATATCGCCTTCGCCTTGGTCAGCATTGGCGGAGTGCCATGCTTGACGAATACGGAAGGACAGATCTTTGGCTGGGCCGTTTTGGATGACGTATTTGACTTCCAGGTTGGTTTCGTGGTGTTTGCCGTCTGCGCCGTACAGACCAGCGTAGGCGCTGCCCGCTGGAGTGTTGGTGCCGTCGATGTCCTTACCGTACACGTAACGGGTCATGAAGCTCAGACCAGGAACGCCGTACTCAGCCATTTTCAGGTCGTAACGGGCTTGTGCCGATTTCTCGCCAGGACCGTTAAAGTCGGAGTACTGAATGGAGTTGGCGAGGAAAATCGAGTCGCCACCGCGGTTGTTCTTGCCCACGCCGATGTAGTCGAACGGTTCATCACCGTTAACCTTCTGGAAGGCCAGGGTGATGGTGTGCGCATTCAGGAACGAGTAAGCAGCGGCCAGCGAGTAGGTGGTGTTGCTGATTTCGCCTGCGTTAGCGTTACCGGTGTCCTGAGTGTTGTAGATGTTACCGTCGAAGTTCAGGGACTGAGTGCCACCCAGTGCGAGGGTGTAGTTCGCGTTGGCGTAGTACTGGTTCCAGATGTTATCGAGCTGGGCGCCGTAGAGCGAAAGGCTCAGAGCATCGGTGACGCCCCATTTGCCGCCGGCGTAATCGATGGTGTTGGCTTCTACGCCAGCGTAGGTAGCCCACAGGCCGCCGTCACTAGCGTTTCTGTCCTGGCTGGACGCCGAGTAGAAGTGACCGCCTTCCAGGTCAAGGTTGTTGATTTCGCTGCTCTGCAGTTGGAAACCGGTGGCAGTTTGAGGAAGGATACGGGAACCGCCAACAGCGAACACTGGAGCAGTGCTTGGCTGCATTTCACCGAATTTCAGCTCGGTTTTGGAGACGCGGACTTTAACGGCGCCGCCGGCTTTGCCTTGGCTGTCATTGACTTCGCCATCAGCGTCGCGGCTCATGTTGCCGGTGCCGCCCTCTTCGTCGGTACCATCCAGCTTGATTGCCAGGTAACCGAATGCATCAACGCCTACGCCGATCAGGCCCTGGGTGTAACCGGAGCTGTAGTTACCCCAGATGCCCTGGGTCCAGTCTTTTTGGTCAGTAGCGCCATCTTTGCGGTCACGGTTGAAGTAGTAGTTGCGAACCAGCAAGTTCAGCGAGCTGTCTTCAACAAAACCCTTGGCTTCAGCCTGGTCACTTACGAAAGGTGCGGCCGTAGCCAACTGGGTACTGGCTGCTGCTGCAACTGCCAGTGCGATCATGCTCCACTTCATCACGCGCATCGTGATTTGCTCCTTTGGTTTTAGAAGAGTACTGCCGTCCCACCTGATTTATTATCTGGGCGGCTCTTTCTTTTTGTGTCGGCGCAAACTTATATCACGCCGACTCTATTGGCGATACTTGCGTATCTATCCTTTCGGCTTCTTTACGACCCTGTCGCAAACAAGTCGGTAGATGTCGCAAATTTACAGCATCAATGCAAGCGGGCCGGCAACTTTAGCGTTGTTTTCCAGGGCTTGAACTTCGGTAAAAAGAGTCCCTTGGTGCAACGTTTGAATCTCCATCGGGCAACCCTGCCGCTGTTTTTATTAGCCTTGAGCCTTCCACATCCCGCGGAGGTATTCAAGGCGATGTGGGTGTGAATGCAACAAACGTGCACAAATCATCACTTTGTTGCCTTTTTTTCTTCTGGCCTGCTACTCGCTGTAAAAACCTCATAAAACCGGGTGTTTCAAGCGCGTTTTATTCGGCTTGACGCAAAGGTTTGCGTCGTGTCTCAGCATGCAGGTCGACGGCGTGACCATTAAAAACGTTACCGGTTCACCCCGCAAGTGAGTAGATCGCGGATGCGGACGCGCTCAGCGTAGACGCACTGTACGGTTTTGGTGCAGAAAATTCTGATGACTGTACGAAATTCATACAGTGCTGTCTTTTGTCCGAATCGAACACCTCGTTGTTAATCAGTCATTTCGGTGTTTTTGGTCTGATGATGGGTTCTGTATTGGTGCGTATCGGCAAAAATGCTTCATGTCGGGGCGCGCGTCTGTTCGTGAAGCCAGTGCCGTTCGCAGGTATGCTGCTGTCCTGTCGCTTGGTGCGCCGTCCCTCGGAAGGGGCGCTAAGCTGAAAAATGAGAACCCGGCGGGAGTGCGCACAGTGTTCGCTTTAGATCCACGGCTTCAACAAGACACACTACCGATCGGGGATTTCCCGCTCTGTCGGTTGCTGTTGTCCAACGACTCGAATTACCCCTGGTTCATCCTGGTGCCTCGTCGCGACGATATCAGCGAGATATTTCAGTTGAGTGTCGCCGAGCAGCAACAGCTGTGGCAGGAGACAACGGCGTTGGCTGAAACGCTGAAGGATTCGTTCGATGCCGACAAGTTGAACATCGCGGCGTTGGGTAACGTTGTCAGTCAGCTCCACATGCATGTGATTGTGCGCAAGCGGGACGATGCAGCCTGGCCTGCTCCGGTCTGGGGCAAGCTGCCGGCCACGCCCTACGCAGCGGAGCAGATCGCAGCGATTCGCGAACGACTGCGTCTGGTATTAGCCGAAGACTTTACGTTTCTGGAGGGTTGAGTCATGAGCCTGGAAGATCGTGTTACCGATCTGGAGAGCCAGTTGGCGTTTCAGGATGACGCACTTCAGTCATTGAGTGATGTGCTGGCGACGCAGCAGCGTGCGGTTGAACGCCTGCAGCTGCAAATGGCTGCACTGCTCAAGCGACAAGAGGAAATGGCCGGCCAATTCGAAACCTTCGAAGAAGAAGCTCCACCGCCGCATTACTGACTTTTTATGATAAAGAAGCAGGCAATAAAAAACCGCGAACAGCCAGGCTGTTCGCGGTTTTTTTTGCCTTGAATCAGCGACGCGGCAGGGCGGCGATCACATCTTCGGCTTGCAGGCCTTTGTCACGATTCATGACGGAGAACTCCACACGCTGGCCTTCGACCAGAACGCGGTGACCTTCGCCACGAATGGCGCGGAAATGCACGAAAATATCATCGCCGGAATCGCGGGAGATAAAGCCGAAGCCTTTGGAGGTGTTGAACCACTTGACGGTGCCGGTATCGCGGTTGCTCATGTCATAGCTTGGCGAGGCGGTGGTCGGTGAAGATTTGTAGAAGCTGATGCTCAGATGCAGTAAAACGGCGAACAGGGCAGCTAGCAGGCTGAAGAGGACGGCAGGTTGACCGGCGATTTCAGGCATCGGTGCGAGCAAGGTCAGAACTTGCAGGAAGACCGCCAGAACCAGCAGCACGCTGACCAGGTTTTGCAGTTGATGGCGCGGGCCTTTGTTCCAGTAAGGGATAACCGGAGCAAGGGTGAGGTTCAGCATGCCGAAAAACGCCAGGTACAGCGCATCGGGTTGTTGCAGGTAAGGGACCGCTTCAGCTCGCAGGCTGGGGATGAAGGACAGCAGCAGGGCGGCTGCGCCCGTTAGCAGGTGGACGATTTTCAACATTTTGATTAACTCGCATTAAGACGGATCACAAGGAAGAGCTGATGGAGCACGGTTCGCTTCAGAACAATAAGAGGCGTTGGACACGTACCCGGTATCAGCCTATGCGCTGCCCCCGGAAAAATAGGCGGTAGCGACACACTGCCTATTTAACAGCAAAGCCTGCGGCTACTCAAATCAGGCAGTCCGGCGGTGCTGAGGATGAGGTTGGCGTGCCCGGCACCGACGGCAGGATCAAACAGCATCCAGGGGGAGGGCAGGAGGCGGTTAGGCCCTTGGGTGTATTTGCGTTCTGGCGTTTTACTTCATCAAGTCGCTTTTGCGTCGAGTAAAACGCACCTGCGCACGTAGGAAAATGGCCGGCCTAGGACGGTCTCCATGATCCTCCTTCAGCTGTTGGCTTATCCTACGTGGATGGTCATAAAGTCATCTGGATATACCTTTGCGCCTGCGCTTTTATAAGGCAACAGATGTAGCTCTTATAGAAGGCAAGGATGGCAAAGGAGTGTCAGCGATATGGTTTACGAAGACAGGCTGGGTGATGGGAGTCTCGTCACGACCAGGGATATAAGGGTTGATCCGTTCGTCAGCGAATTTGATATGGGGTTGGCCCGGCCTTTATCCCGCTCGGTACGCTTGAATGGTTTTGCGACCTGTTTGCGGCTTGAACAGGTCTACTGGGATATTTTGGGCGATATGGCCAAGGTCAATTGCTGTTCTGTCAGTGCGCTGCTGTCCCACGTGGACCGCGAAGTGCATTTGCGTCACGGCGGGGTCAAGAACTTTACCGGACTGGTGCGGGTTGTCTGTGTCGTGCACAGCCTTAAGGAAGGGGGCTGCATTGCAATGCCCTAGTCGCAACGGCGTATGGGATTGAGTGTCAGTCTGTGCAGTCTTACGGCTGCACAGGCTGCATTTAATGGATATAATCCCGCTCTTTGCCGCAAAAGCCAGCGAATGCGGTAGCAATCTGATCGCCGAGACAACCCCCATGCCGATGTACGACTATCAATGTGCTTCCTGTGGTCATCAGTTGGAAGCCATTCAAAAGATCAGCGCAGCACCGCTGGTCGACTGCCCTGCCTGCCAGGCGCCAGAGCTTAAAAAGATGCTGTCCATGCCAGGCTTCCGCCTTAGCGGTACTGGCTGGTACGAAACCGATTTCAAGACCGGCTCGAAGAAGAACCTGGCCGGCGGCGACAAGGCTGACTAGGGTTCAGGGCCTGAGTTGAACCACACGCGTGAGCGCTTGCATCATCGGGAACCTTTATTAAGGGCCGGGGGTGCCGGTCTCCAACCGAATTTCGATTACGAGAAGTGAAACCACTACCATGATGCGCAGCCATTATTGCGGCCAACTGAACGAAAGCCTGGAAGGCCAGGAAATTACTCTTTGCGGTTGGGTTCACCGTCGCCGTGACCACGGCGGGGTGATTTTCCTCGATATCCGTGATCGTGACGGTCTGGCCCAGGTGGTGTTCGACCCGGACCGCGCTGAATCCTTCGCCGCCGCCGATCGCGTGCGCAGCGAGTTCGTCGTGAAGATCACCGGCAAGGTGCGCCTGCGTCCGGCCGGTGCCACCAACGCCAACATGGCGTCGGGCATGATCGAAGTCCTCGGCTACGAACTGGAAGTGCTGAACGAATCGGAAACCCCGCCGTTCCCGCTGAACGAGTTCTCCGACGTCGGCGAAGAAACCCGCCTGCGCTATCGCTTCCTTGACCTGCGTCGCCCTGAAATGGCCGAGAAGCTGCGTCTGCGTTCGCGCATGACCACCAGCATCCGTCGCTACCTGGACGAAAACGGCTTCCTCGACGTCGAGACGCCGATTCTGACCCGTGCCACCCCTGAAGGTGCCCGCGACTACCTGGTGCCGAGCCGTACTCACGCCGGTTCGTTCTTCGCCTTGCCGCAATCGCCGCAGCTGTTCAAGCAACTGCTGATGGTGGCCGGCTTCGACCGTTACTACCAGATCGCCAAGTGCTTCCGCGACGAAGACCTGCGGGCCGACCGTCAGCCTGAATTCACTCAGATCGACATCGAAACCAGCTTCCTCGATGAAAAAGACATCATGGGCCTGACTGAAGGCATGATCCGCAACCTGTTCAAGGAAGTGCTGGGTCTGGAATTCGGTGAGTTCCCGCACATGACCTTCGAAGAAGCCATGCGTCGTTACGGCTCCGACAAACCGGACCTGCGTAACCCGCTGGAGCTGGTTGACGTTGCCGACCAACTGAAAGAAGTCGACTTCAAGGTATTCAGCGGCCCGGCCAACGACCCGAAATGCCGTATTGCCGCTTTGCGCGTTCCAGGCGCGGCGAGCATGCCTCGCAAGCAGATCGACGACTACACCAAGTTCGTCGGCATCTACGGTGCCAAGGGCCTGGCGTACATCAAGGTCAACGAGCGCGCCAAAGGCGTTGAAGGTCTGCAATCGCCGATCGTCAAGAACATTCCTGAAGCCAACCTCAATGTGATCCTCGATCGTGTTGGTGCGGTTGACGGCGACATCGTGTTCTTCGGTGCCGACAAAGCCAAGATCGTTAGCGAAGCCCTGGGCGCGCTGCGGATCAAGGTAGGTAACGACCTGGACTTGCTGACCTGCAAGTGGGCGCCAATGTGGGTCGTCGACTTCCCGATGTTCGAAGAGAACGACGACGGCAGCTTCAGCGCCTTGCACCACCCGTTCACCGCGCCGAAGTGCACCCCGGAAGAACTGGAAGCCAACCCGGCGACCGCTCTGTCCCGTGCCTACGACATGGTCCTGAACGGCACCGAACTGGGTGGCGGTTCGATCCGTATCCACCGCAAGGAAATGCAGCAGACCGTATTCCGCCTGCTGGGTATCAACGAAGCGGAACAGGAAGAGAAATTCGGCTTCCTGCTCGACGCCCTGAAATACGGCGCACCGCCGCACGGTGGTCTGGCCTTCGGTCTGGACCGTCTGGTGATGCTGATGACCGGCGCCCAGTCGATCCGTGAAGTGATCGCCTTCCCGAAAACCCAGAGCGCGGCAGATGTCATGACGCAGGCACCGGGTCAGGTGGACGCCAAGGCACTGCGCGAACTGCACATTCGTCTGCGCGAAACGCCAAAGGCTGAGTAAGGCTGACCGCAAAGGCGCATCCTTTTGGGTGCGCCTTTTCTTTAGGTCGAGATTTATTGGTTGCTGGCCGACACTGTGTGTGGCGGGCAATGTTTCAAAGAGAATTCGGAGCGAGTTATGGCGGGTCATTCCAAGTGGGCGAACATCAAGCACCGCAAAGAACGTCAGGATGCCAAGAAGGGCAAGATTTTCACCAAGTGGATTCGTGAACTGACCGTTGCTGCCCGTCAGGGCGGCGGGGATCCGGGCTCCAACCCGCGCCTGCGTCTGGCGCTCGACAAAGCCCTTGGCGCGAACATGAGTCGCGACATCATTGATCGCGCGGTCGCACGCGGCGCCGGTGCTGCCGACACCGACGACATGGTCGAGTTGAGCTACGAAGGCTATGGCCCGGGTGGTGTGGCGGTGATGGTCGAGTGCATGACCGACAACCGTAACCGCACAGCCGCCGCTGTTCGCCATGCGTTCAGCAAATGTGGCGGCAACCTCGGCACCGACGGTTCCGTGGCCTATCTTTTCGAGCGCAAAGGGCAGATTTCCTTCGCGCCAGGCATTGATGAAGACGCTTTGATAGAAGCGGCTATGGAAGCCGACGCCGATGACGTGGTCACCCACGAAGATGGCTCGATTGACGTGTTCACTTCTTTCGCGGGCTTCTACTCTGTTCGCAATGCGCTGGAAGCGGCCGGTTTCAAGGGTGACGACGCAGAAATCGTCATGCTGCCGACCACCAGCGCCGAACTGGACCTGGAAGGCGCCGAGAAGGTGCTCAAGCTGATCGATATGCTCGAAGACCTGGATGACGTGCAGAACGTCTATTCCAATGCCGATATACCAGAGTCGGTGGCTGCACAGCTCGGTTAAGGGTGACTAAGATCAAGTGTGGGAGTAGCTCCCACATTGGTTATTGGCTGTATTGAAGTGCTCTTACCTAACCCGCAGGCGTTATGACTTTAATTCTTGGTATCGACCCCGGTTCGCGTATTACCGGTTATGGCGTAGTGCGCGATACCGGGCGTGGCTGTGTGTACGTGGCGTCGGGCTGCATTCGCACGGGCTCGGGAGAATTGCATGAGCGTCTGCAAATCGTTTATCGCGGCGTGCGTGAAATCATCCAGACTTATGGTCCGGTCACCATGGGCATCGAAAAGGTGTTCATGGCGCGCAATGCCGACTCCGCGTTGAAACTGGGTCAGGCTCGCGGTGCTGCAATCGTTGCCGGTGCCGAAGAAAGCCTGGAAATCGCCGAGTACACCGCAACCCAGGTCAAGCAGGCAGTGACCGGCACTGGCGCAGCGAATAAAGAACAGGTGCAGATGATGGTCATGCACATGCTGAAATTGACCAGCAAACCGCAAATTGACGCCTCAGATGCTCTGGCCATTGCCATCTGCCATGCTCACACCCGTTCCAGTTTGTTGCCCCATGGCCTGGGGACGGCACGCAGTCGTGGCGGGCGCTTGCGTCTCTGATAGCATCAGCAGTCATTTTTATGGAATGAGGGTTTTCGTGTCTGTGTCGTCGACGCGAGCTCTTGTTCTGTTGGTCGCCAGGCATTGATCTGGCCAACGCTCAAGGATCTGAAACGTGATTGGACGCTTGCGCGGCACACTGGCTGAAAAACAGCCACCGCACCTGATTCTGGATGTAAACGGTCTGGGGTATGAGCTGGAAGTGCCCATGACCACGCTGTATCGCTTGCCGTCGGTCGGTCAACCGCTGACCTTGCACACCCACTTGGTCGTACGCGAAGACGCGCAGTTACTCTATGGTTTCTTCGGCAAGCGTGAGCGAGACTTTTTCCGCGAGTTGATCCGTCTCAACGGCGTAGGGCCGAAATTGGCGCTGGCGTTGATGTCGAGTCTGGAAGTCGATGAACTGGTACGTTGCGTGCAGTCCCAGGACACCTCGGCGCTGACCAAGGTGCCAGGCGTGGGCAAAAAAACCGCCGAACGTTTGTTGGTGGAACTCAAGGACCGCTTCAAAGCCTGGGAAACCGTACCAGCGATGTTCGCCCTGGTGCCAAACCAGCCAGGTGGACCTGACGCGCCGGCGCCAGTCGCCACCGCCGAGAATGACGCGGTCAGCGCGCTGATCTCCCTGGGTTACAAGCCACAGGAGGCCAGCAAGGCGATTTCTGCGATCAAGGAGAAAGGTTTGAGCAGTGAAGACATGATTCGTCGTGCCCTGAAGGGAATGATTTAAGTGATTGAAGCTGATCGTCTGATTACCGCCGCGCCCGGTCCTCGTGATCGCGAGGAAGTCCAGGATCGGGCGATTCGTCCTGTCAGCCTGGCCGAATACATCGGCCAGCCGACGGTTCGCGAGCAAATGGAGTTGTTCATCCAGGCCGCCCGTGGGCGTAACGAGTCGCTGGATCACACGCTGATCTTCGGTCCGCCGGGCCTGGGTAAAACCACCTTGGCGAACATTATCGCCCAGGAAATGGGGGTGTCGATCAAGAGCACATCGGGGCCGGTGCTTGAGCGTCCGGGGGACCTGGCGGCACTGTTGACCAACCTTGAGCCCCATGACGTGCTGTTCATCGACGAAATCCATCGTCTGTCACCGATCGTCGAGGAAGTGCTGTACCCGGCCATGGAAGATTTCCAGCTCGACATCATGATTGGTGAAGGGCCGGCCGCGCGTTCGATCAAGCTTGATCTGCCGCCTTTCACCCTCGTCGGTGCAACCACCCGTGCCGGTATGTTGACCAATCCCTTGCGTGATCGCTTCGGGATCGTTCAGCGCCTGGAGTTCTACAGCACTGCTGATCTCGCCACGATTGTCAGCCGTTCGGCGAGCATTCTTGGTTTGCCGCTGGACCCGGAAGGTGCCTTTGAAATCGCCCGGCGTGCCCGCGGTACGCCACGGATCGCCAACCGTCTGTTGCGTCGGGTGCGCGATTTCGCCGAAGTGCGCGCCAAAGGGCACATTACCAAGCCGATTGCCGACCTTGCGTTGAACCTGCTGGACGTCGACGAGCGTGGTTTCGACCACCAGGACCGGCGTCTGCTGTTGACCATGATCGAGAAGTTCGACGGTGGTCCGGTCGGGGTGGACAGCCTGGCCGCCGCGATCAGTGAAGAACGCCACACCATTGAGGATGTGCTGGAGCCTTACCTGATCCAGCAGGGCTACATCATGCGCACCCCCCGGGGGCGTGTGGTGACCCGGCATGCGTACTTGCACTTCGGTTTAAACATTCCGTCACGAATGGGCGAAATGCCCGTCGTAGACGAGTTCCTTGATGCCGTGGACGATTAATAATCTTTGCGCACTGATATATTCGGCGTTTGTGCGGTCCCAGGACCGTACTTTGGCCGTAAAGCCGCAGATCAATGAAAAACAGTTGCCTGGCCGGATTGGCAACCTGAGGAGTAAGCACTAGAGTATGCGCGCGCAAAACGGGCTTGAGCCGTTCGTACATCGTTGTCGCGTTTATTACGAGGACACCGATGCGGGCGGCATCGTGTATTACGTCAATTACCTCAAGTTTATGGAACGGGCTCGAACCGAAAGGCTCCGAGATCTGGGCTTTGCCCAATCGGCGCTGGCAGGGGAGGACCTGTTGTTTGTCGTGCATTCCAGCGAAGCGCGTTACCACGCGCCGGCGCGACTGGACGACGAGCTTCTGGTAAGCGCTGAAGTAATCGAATTGAACCGTGTCAGCCTGCGCTTCAAACAGCAGGTCAGGCGGGCTACGGATAATGTGCTGCTCTGCGAAGGGCAGTTTTTGGTGGCCTGTGTGCGCACTGAAAGTTTAAAACCCCGGGCCATTCCCGAAGCTCTACGTGCGGCCTTTGCCGACGTGAGCGGCGCGGGTACACACTCAAAGCAGGAGATTAAGCGTGGAAGCTAACGTCGTCGACCATACCTCCATGTGGAGCCTGGTCAGCAATGCCAGTATCGTGGTGCAACTGGTAATGCTGATCCTGGTAGCCGCATCGGTCACCTCATGGATCATGATCTTTCAGCGCAGCAATTTGCTGCGCGCCGGTCGACGTGCCCTGGAGAGCTTTGAAGAGCGCTTCTGGTCGGGTATCGACCTGTCCAAACTCTACCGTCAGGCCGGCAGCAACCCTGATCCGGACTCGGGCGTCGAGCAGATCTTCCGTGCCGGTTTCAAGGAATTCTCCCGTCTGCGCCAGCAGCCAGGCGTCGATCCGGAAGCGGTCATGGAAGGTGTGGCCCGTGCCATGCGCGTTGCCATTTCCCGCGAAGAAGAAAAGCTTGAGCAGAGCTTGCCGTTCCTCGCCACCGTCGGTTCCGTCAGCCCGTACATCGGTCTGTTCGGTACGGTCTGGGGCATCATGAACTCCTTCCGTGGTCTGGCATCTGCCCAGCAAGCGACCCTGGCCACTGTGGCCCCTGGTATTGCCGAAGCACTGATTGCGACCGCGATCGGTCTGTTCGCCGCCATCCCGGCCGTAATCGCTTACAACCGTTTCGCCGCTCGCAGCGAAACCCTGCTGGGCCGTTACTACACCTTCGCCGATGAATTCCAGGCGATCCTGCACCGCAAAGTGCACACCAGCGAAGAATAAGCAGGTAATTTCCAATGGCTTTAATCGCTCGAGCTCGCAAAAAGCGCAAGCCGGTTGCCGAGATGAACGTAGTGCCTTACATCGACGTGATGCTGGTACTGCTGGTCATCTTCATGGTGACCGCGCCAATGCTCAATCAGGGCGTGAAAGTTGATCTGCCCAAGGTTTCCAGCGAAGCCTTGCCGCAGGACAACAACACCCAGGTCCTGACCATTTCGATCAAGGCTGACAAGACCTACTACTGGAACCTTGGCAGCGAAGTCGACACCGAAAAGCAGCAGGACAAGGCCATGACGTTGCCGCAGATGACGGACGCGGTGACCAAGATCATTCGTGCCGGCACGGAAGGCGGCAAGCGCACTCAGGTGTTCATTCGCGGCGACAAGACCGTCGACTACGGTTCGGTCATGGGCGCCATGGGCGGGTTGCAGAAAGCCGGGGTCGGTAATGTTGGCTTGATTACCGAGGCGCCCTGATGCAGCAACAACGAGAGCCAACAGCCTCGGAAAGCTACTTCTGGCCTAGTGTCTGGGCGATTGGCTTGCACCTGCTGGTGTTCGGCATGCTGTTTGTCAGTTTTTCCATGACGCCTGAGTTGCCGCCGGCCAAGCCGATTGTCCAGGCGACGCTGTACCAGCTGAAATCGAAAAGTCGGGCGACCACCCAGACCAATCAGAAGATTGCGGGTGAGGCGCAGAAGTCTGCTGCGCGACAAACCGAAGCCGAACAGTTGGAACAGAAGAAGGTCGAGCAGGAAGCGGTGAAGGCAGCGGAACAAAAGAAAGAAGAGGCTGCTCAAAAGGCCGAGGAAGCCAAGAAGGCCGACGAGTCGAAGAAAGCGGATGAGGCGAAAAAGGCTGATGAAGCCAAGAAAGCCGATGAAGCGAAGAAGACCGCCGAAGCCAAAAAGGCCGAAGAGAAACAATTGGCTGATATAGCCAAGAAGAAAGCCGAAGAAGAAGCCAAGAAAGCTGCTGAAGAAGAGGCCAAGAAAGCGGCCGCTGAAGAAGCGAAGAAGAAAATCGTCGAAGACGCGAAGAAGAAAGCCGCCGAAGACGCCAAGAAAAAAGCTGAAGCTGAAGAGGCGAAGAAGAAAGTCGCCGAAGACGCGAAGAAGAAAGCTGCTGCCGATGCTGCGAAGAAAAAATCGCAGGATGCGGCCCGTAAATCGACCGAAGACAAAAAGGCTCAGGCCTTGGCCGATTTGCTTTCCGACACGCCGCAGCGCCAGCAGGCCTTGGCGGATGAACAGGGTGACGAAGTCGCCGGCAGCTTCGATGATCTGATTCGTCTTCGTGCGGCGGAAGGCTGGGCTCGTCCACCTTCGGCACGCAAAGGTATGACAGTCGTGCTGCAAATCGGCATGTTGCCGGATGGTACGGTGACTTCGGTCAACGTGGCCAAGTCCAGCGGTGACGGTCCGTTTGACGCATCCGCTGTAGCGGCGGTCAAGAATATTGGACGTTTGATAGAAATGCAGGGAATGAAGCCGAGCGATTTCGCTCCGTATCGTTCATTCAAGATGACATTCACGCCTGAGGATTTAGCCCCGTGAGAAACCTTCTTCGAGGAATGCTTGTCGCTATCTGCTGCCTGGCAGGGATGGCGATGGCAGATGAGAAAAACATTCTGGTTACCAGCGGCAGTGATCGGGCGACCCCGATCGCCGTCGTTCCGTTCGCGTTCCAGGGCGGTGCCGTGCTGCCGGACGACATGGCCGAAATCATCGGTAACGACCTGCGCAACTCAGGTTACTACTCGCCGATTCCAAAGCAGAACATGATCAGCCTGCCGAGCCAGGCCAGCGAGATCATTTTCCGTGACTGGAAGGCCGTTGGCGCCCAGTACATCATGGTTGGCAGCATTGTCCCGGCAGGCGGTCGCCTGCAGGTGCAGTACGCTCTGTTCAACGTCGCCACCGAGCAGCAAGTGCTGACCGGCAGCGTGTCGGGCAGTACTGAGCAACTGCGCGACATGTCGCACTACATCGCCGACCAGTCGTTTGAAAAGCTGACCGGTATCAAAGGTGCGTTCTCGACGCGTCTGTTGTACGTGACGGCCGAACGTTTCTCCGAGAAGAACACGCGCTACACGCTGCAACGTTCGGATTATGACGGCGCCCGCGCCGTGACCCTGCTGCAATCGCGCGAGCCGATTCTGTCGCCGCGTTTTGCACCGGATGGCAAGCGCATCG
The DNA here is from genome assembly GCF_031456105.1 of Pseudomonas sp. BE134. NCBI lineage: Bacteria > Pseudomonadati > Pseudomonadota > Gammaproteobacteria > Pseudomonadales > Pseudomonadaceae > Pseudomonas > Pseudomonas sp. BE134. The sequence continues at coordinate 184,044 of NZ_JAVDUA010000006.1, forward strand.
CCTATGTGTCGTTCGAGCAGAAGCGTCCACGCATTTTCGTGCAGAACATCGACACCGGTCGCCGTGAGCAGATCACCAACTTCGAAGGCCTGAACGGCGCTCCAGCCTGGTCACCGGATGGCAATCGCCTGGCCTTCGTATTGTCCAAGGACGGCAACCCGGACATCTACGTGATGAACCTGGGCTCGCGTCAGATCAGTCGCGTCACCAACGGTCCCGGTATCAACACCGAACCGTTCTGGGGTAAGGATGGTTCGACCATCTACTTCACCTCCGACCGTGGCGGCAAGCCACAGATCTACAAAACCAGCGTCGGTGGTGGCGGTGCGGAACGTGTGACCTTCGTGGGTAACTACAACGCCAACCCTAAACTTTCGGCTGATGAAAAGACCCTGGTGATGATTCACCGCCAGGATGGCTTCACCAATTTCAAGGTGGCGGCCCAGGATTTGCAGCGCGGTAGTGTAAAGATACTCACTGATAGCACTCTGGACGAGTCGCCTACTGTCGCGCCCAACGGCACCATGGTAATCTACGCCACCCGCCAGCAGGGCCGGGGAGTCTTGATGCTCGTGTCCATTAATGGACGCGTAAGGCTCCCGCTTCCTACCGCACAAGGCGAAGTCAGAGAACCTTCCTGGTCCCCTTACCTGAACTGACGCGGCGCTACACGTTGTACTTAACACATTGGGGTTCATTAGGAGTTTCACGATGGAAATGCTGAAGTTTGGTAAATTTGCTGCGCTGGCCCTGGCCATGGCTGTAGCTGTAGGTTGCTCGTCCAAAGGCGGCGACAATGCCGGTGAAGGCGCAGTAGATCCAAACGCTGGTTACGGCGCAAACACTGGTGCCGTTGATGGTTCCCTGAGCGAAGAAGCTGCTCTGCGCGCAATCACCATCTTCTACTTCGAATACGACAGTTCGGACCTGAAGCCAGAAGCCATGCGCGCTCTGGACGTTCACGCGAAAGACCTGAAAGCAAACGGCGCTCGCGTTGTTCTGGAAGGCAACACCGACGAACGTGGTACTCGTGAGTACAACATGGCACTGGGCGAGCGTCGTGCGAAAGCCGTTCAACGCTACCTGGTACTGCAAGGTGTTTCCCCAGCTCAGCTGGAACTGGTTTCCTACGGCGAAGAGCGTCCAGTTGCTACCGGCAACGACGAGCAGTCCTGGGCTCAAAACCGTCGCGTCGAACTGCGTAAGTAATTCGTCATGCGAACGTGCCGTCGTGCTGTAACTGTCTTGGCTCTCAGTCTCGCACCGCTTGCGGTGTGGGCTGCGGTTCCTGTGGTCGATAACAACTCCGGTTATAACAATAGCGGGAGCAGTTATCCGCCTGCGGGTTACGGTACGAACGGCGCCTATGCCGGGGGAGGGGTTTCGACCCCTGTCTCGGCACAGGGCGAGCTGTTCAACCAACTGCAATCCATGCAGGAGCAGATCTCACGCCAACAGGGTGTGATCGAAGTTCTGCAAAATGATGTAGCGCGCATGAAGCAAGAGAACCTGGAGCGATATCAGGATCTTGATCGGCGCATAGGAACCGGCGTTGCACCTGCCGCGACTCCTGAAAATTCTTCCACCGGTGGTGATTTGAACGCCCCCGGTGCAGCAGCTGCTGGCGCAAGTGCGGGAGCGGCTGCCGCTCATGCGCCTGCCGCAGGTAGCGAACCGGCTGATCCGGCGAAGGAAAAGCTGTATTACGACGCAGCCTTCGACCTGATCAAAGCCAAGGATTTCGACAAGGCCAGCCAGGCTTTTGCTGCCTTCCTGCGCAAATACCCGAACAGCCAATACTCGGGCAATGCCCAGTACTGGTTGGGTGAAGTGAACCTGGCCAAAGGCGATCTGCAAGGTGCAGGTCAGGCGTTCGCCAAGGTTTCACAGCTGTACCCGAAGCACGCCAAAGTGCCTGATTCGTTGTACAAGCTGGCTGATGTGGAACGCCGCCTCGGTCACACCGACAAGGTAAAAGGCATTCTGCAGCAGGTTGTGTCGCAATACCCGGGCACTTCCGCCGCTCAGTTGGCCCAGCGAGACTTGCAGCGCATGTAAGGCTGTCAGATCCCGTTTTGAAGAAACCCGCGCTTGTCGCGGGTTTTTTCGTTAGAATTCACCCCCTTTTTATGAAACACGCTTTTTGGGATCTGCGCGGTGGCGGGGTTCCTTTAAGTGCCTGACGGAGGCGGACAGCCTGTTTAGCTGTTATGCCCGTGGCGACTATGCAAGACACATTGAGAATTACCGAAGTTTTTTACTCGTTGCAGGGTGAAACGCGGACTGCCGGGCTGCCCACAGTATTTGTGCGCCTGACCGGTTGCCCGCTGCGTTGCCAATACTGCGACAGCGCCTACGCGTTCACTGGCGGCACCATTCGCCCGCTCGACGACATCCTCGAGCAAGTGGCCGGTTTCCGCCCACGTTATGTGTGTGTCACCGGTGGCGAACCGCTGGCCCAACCTAACGCCATCCCATTGCTCAAGCAGTTGTGCGACGCCGGTTACGAAGTGTCACTGGAAACCAGTGGTTCGATCGATATCTCGGCAGTAGATGCTCGGGTCAGTCGCGTTGTCGACCTGAAAACCCCGGGTTCGAAGGAGGCACACCGCAACCGCTACGAAAATATCGAGCTGCTCACACCTAACGACCAGGTTAAGTTTGTCATCTGCTCGCGGGAAGACTACGACTGGGCCGTGTCCAAGTTGATCCAGTACGGTCTTGATCGTCGCGCCGGCGAAGTCCTGTTCTCGCCTAGTCACCATGACCTGAATGCTCGGGACCTGGCGGATTGGGTGGTGGCGGACAACCTGCCAGTGCGTTTGCAATTGCAGCTGCATAAATATCTTTGGAATGACGAGCCGGGGCGCTGAAATGACGGAACAACTGAACACAGCTGAAAAACGTGCGGTCATCCTGCTCTCCGGCGGTCTGGATTCGGCGACCGTCGTGGCCATGGCTCGTGCCGAGGGTTACAGCTGCTACACCATGAGCTTCGATTACGGTCAGCGCTCTCATGCCGAGTTGTACGCTGCCGAACGCGTCGCGCGAGACCTTGGTGTAATCGAGCACAAAGTCATCGGCCTGAATCTGAATGGTATGGGCGGTTCGGCGCTGACTGACCGCAACATCGACATTCCGGAGGCGCTGGGGGAGGGCATTCCAGTCACTTACGTGCCAGCGCGCAACACGGTGTTCCTGTCGCTGGCATTGGGCTGGGCCGAAGTGCTGGGTGCGCGCGACATCTTTATTGGTGTCAACGCGGTGGATTACTCCGGCTACCCGGACTGCCGGCCCGAGTTCATCGAGTCCTTCGAGCGCATGGCCAATCTGGCCACCAAGGCTGGTGTAGAGGGCAATGGATTCCGTATCCAGGCGCCTCTGCAGAACCTGAGCAAAGCGCAGATCGTCGAGGCGGGCGTGAAGCTTGGGGTCAATTACGGGCTGACCGTTTCCTGCTATCAGGCGGACGATAATGGCCATGCGTGCGGCAAATGCGACAGCTGCCGACTGCGTGCAGAAGGCTTCGCGGCGGCCGGAATCAGTGACCCAACACCTTATTTTTGATTTATTTCAAATTAGGTGTTGAATAGTCCTTAAAAATCAGTATTATACGCGCCACCACACAGCGGGTCGTTAGCTCAGTTGGTAGAGCAGTTGGCTTTTAACCAATTGGTCGTAGGTTCGAATCCCACACGACCCACCATTTTTGTAGCAGTTTTAAAAGTCTGGAAGGCCCACGCAAGTGAGGATTTCCGGATTTTTTTTTGCCTGCGATTTAAGGTCGGCCAGGTTCCGGGCTGCACCGTATGGCGCAGGCAGGTCAGAATCATCTTTTGCATCCACGGGATATTCTGTAGCCTTGCGCAGCTTCAACGCTGTCCGTGCCTGATGAATACTCACTCTCCCGGCGGTACCCTGATGGGTCCGGAGCCGGGTGTATACTCGACTTTCGCGCAAATGCGCCTGCAGGTCTTGCGAACATGACGCAGATTTCCGAACGCCTTCTGGTTCAGGCTCACCTCGACGCCAAGCAGCCCAAGCCGCTGACCGCCGAGGAAGAAGCCTATTACCGTACCGCCATCGCCGCCGAGCTCAAGGCTCAGGACGCGGTGCTGGTTGCCCACTTCTATTGCGATCCGGTGATTCAGGCCCTGGCCGAAGAAACCGGTGGTTGCGTCTCCGACTCGCTGGAGATGGCCCGCTTCGGCAATGCACACCCGGCCAAGACCGTAGTGGTCGCCGGGGTGAAATTCATGGGCGAAACCGCAAAAATCCTCAACCCTGAAAAACGTGTGCTGATGCCAACCCTCGAAGCGACCTGCTCGCTGGACCTGGGTTGCCCGGTGGATGAGTTTTCGGCGTTTTGCGATCAGCACCCGGAACGTACCGTCGTGGTCTATGCCAATACCTCGGCGGCGGTCAAAGCGCGAGCGGATTGGGTGGTGACGTCCAGTTGTGCGCTGGAGATTGTCGAAAGCCTGATGGATAACGGCGAGACCATCATCTGGGGCCCGGACAAACACCTGGGTACCTACATTCAGCGCCAGACCGGTGCGGACATGCTGCTATGGGATGGTGCCTGCATCGTCCACGAGGAGTTCAAGTCCAAGCAGCTGGAAGACATGAAGGCGCTGTACCCGGATGCGGCGATTCTGGTGCACCCAGAGTCGCCAACCGCGGTGATCGAACTGGCGGATGCCGTCGGCTCCACCAGTCAGCTGATCGCAGCGGCCCAGAGCCTGCCGAACAAAACGCTGATCGTCGCCACTGATCGCGGCATTTTCTACAAAATGCAGCAGATGTGCCCGGACAAGGTCTTCATCGAAGCGCCAACGGCCGGTAACGGCGCTGCGTGCCGCAGTTGCGCGCACTGCCCGTGGATGGCGATGAACACCCTTGAGCGCACGCTCAAGAGCTTGAAAGAGGGGACGAACGAGATCTTTGTTGATCCGGCGTTGATCCCTCAAGCGATTCGGCCGTTGAAGCGCATGCTCGACTTCACGCAGGCTGCGCGGATGAAACTGGCCGGCAACGCTTGATTCGTTGACCGTTGGTAAAAAAAACGCCCCGATTTGATCGGGGCGTTTTTGCATCTGGCGGTTTACTTGGTTTTCTTCGGAATCCGCACCAGCTGCGTATTGGAGTAGATGTCATGCCAGCTGCGCTTCTGCTTGTCGAACAGCGACCAGAAGAATCCCAGCCCACCGCATAGCCAGGACGCTATCGACACCACAAACCGCAACAGAGCCTGCCACAGGCTGATGGACGAGCCATCGGCATTCTGTACGCGGATGCACCACACTTGCATGCCGAGGGTCTGGCCTGACCAGGTCCAGAACTTGGCGAAGAAGCCGAACAATACAAACAGCAGCACGGTCGAGAGCAATGGATCACCGTCCAGTGCGCCAGCTTCGGTCAGGGTGCGCATTTTCTCTTCGCCGAGGATCGCCATCTGGATCATCTTGTAAATACCGCTGGTGACGATCAGCAGGGCGGTACACAACAGGAAGTCATAGAACATCGCTGCCAGGCGACGACCCAGGGTGACGGCGGGAAACTCGCCCTGGGGGTTGAGCAGGTGTTTCGACATGGCAGCCTCTGGACAGAAAAAAAAGCCATTTTACGGATTTACGCGCACAAAAAAGCCCCTGATGTCAGCATCAGGGGCTTTTTCGTTACAGGAGTTTAAGCTTCTGCTTGTACTTCGTCAGCCTGCATGCCTTTCTGGCCTTGCACAGCAACGAAAGTCACTTTCTGGCCTTCTTTCAGGCTCTTGAAGCCATTGCCCTGGATGGCGCGGAAATGCACGAACAGATCCGGACCGCTTTCAGGAGTGATAAAACCAAAACCTTTCTCGTCGTTAAACCACTTGACGGTACCGCTCTGACGTTGGGACATTTCTTATTTCCTTTGACGCTAAAATTAATGACAGTCGCTTTCTCATGAAAGAGTACTGGGGCTGGTTGCAGGAGAGTAAGAAGACGTCGAACGGGATGTAGCTAACTTGTAGGCTACTGCCCAGGTCACGATTCCAAGCGACCCATGCAAACACAGTGGACAAACTCTACGCCAACTACGGGAGAAAAAACAAGCCCCGTCAGAGGCCCGGTTTTCCTCAGGTTGAGCACACTAGTCGATCCACTAGTGCGGTCTTATTCTTTGTTGTCGTTCACTTGTTTTCGAACGTTATAAGCAGCGTTCAAAAACGAATGATGCGCACTGTTTTATGGCGGTTGCGTTACACATTAGTGCACTGTTAACGCAACCGCGTTACTTATAGAAACAGTCAATCAACCGCGATAGTAGCGTTGAGCAACAAATGGCATTTTGCTTACAAGCAAAGGCACCTTTTTCCCACGGACAATCGCCCATACGGGGGTATCGATAGCGATATAGGCGCTGTCGACGTAACCCATGGCCAACGGGGCACCGAGTGTCGGGCCGAAGCCACCGCTGCAAACAGTACCGATGATATCGCCGGCTTCGTTGACGATTTCCGCGCCTTCACGCACTGGCGTGCGTTCCTGGGGCAGCAGACCGACGCGCTTGCGGCTGACACCGCCTTGTTGTTGTGCGAACACGGTTTCAGCGCCAGGGAAGCCGCCAGCCCGCGCGCCATCGGCACGACGAGGCTTGGAGATGGCCCACAGCAGGCTGGCTTCGATGGGGGTGGTGTCGGTATTCATGTCATGGCCATAGAGGCACAGGCCGGCTTCCAGACGCAACGAGTCGCGAGCACCGAGGCCGATGGCCTCTACTTCAACTTCAGCCAGCAGCGAGCGGGCAAGGGCTTCGGCGTTGGCGGCCGGTACCGAGATTTCGAAACCGTCTTCACCGGTGTACCCCGAACGGCTGACAAAGCAGTCAACGCCCAGCAGTTTCACGCGGGCGAACTGCATGAAGGTCATTTTCGTCACTTCGGGTGCCAGGCGCGCGAGCACGGTGACCGCGGCCGGACCTTGCAGGGCCAGCAGGGCGCGTTCTTCGAACAAAGGCTCGATGGTGCACTGCTCGCCAATGTGCTTGCGCAGGTGCGCCAGGTCCTGATCCTTGCAGGCCGCGTTGACCACCAGGAACAGTTCGTCGTTACCGAGGTTGGCGACCATCAGGTCGTCGAGGATGCCACCGGTTTCGTTGGTGAACATCGCGTAACGCTGCATGCCCACTGGCAGGTCGATGATGTCCACCGGCACCAGGGTTTCCAGAGCCTTGGCGGCATTGGCGCCGGTCAGGCGGATCTGGCCCATGTGCGAAACATCGAACAACCCGGCCTGATCACGGGTGTGCTGGTGTTCTTTCATCACGCCGAGCGGGTATTGCACCGGCATGTCATAGCCGGCGAAGGGCACCATGCGCGCACCGAGTTCGATGTGCAGGGCGTGCAATGGGGTTTTCAGCAATTGTTCGGTGGACATATTCAGCTCCTGAAAAAGTGTGCGAATGCGCGTGAGCATCAGCACTCGATAATGTTGACCGCCAAACCGCCACGGGCGGTTTCCTTGTATTTGCTTTTCATGTCGGCGCCGGTCTGGCGCATGGTGCGGATGACCTTGTCGAGGGAGACGAAGTGCTGACCGTCGCCGCGCAGGGCCATGCGTACCGCGTTGATCGCTTTCACCGAGCCCATGGCGTTGCGCTCGATGCAAGGCACTTGCACCAGCCCGCCAATCGGGTCGCAGGTCAGGCCGAGGTTGTGTTCCATGCCGATTTCGGCGGCGTTTTCCACTTGCTGTACGGTGCCGCCAAGAACCTCGCACAGGGCGCCGGCGGCCATCGAACAAGCCACGCCGACCTCGCCCTGGCAACCGACTTCGGCGCCAGAGATCGAGGCGTTTTCTTTATAGAGAATGCCAATGGCCGCCGCAGTCAGCAGAAAGCGCACGACGCCATCTTCGGTAGCCCCAGGAATAAAGCGCATGTAGTAATGCAACACTGCCGGGACAATGCCTGCCGCACCGTTTGTGGGTGCGGTCACGACGCGTCCGCCGTTGGCGTTTTCTTCGTTGACCGCCAGTGCGTACAAGTTGACCCAATCCAGCACCGACAGCGGATCGCGCAACGACGATTCCGGGTTTTTGCAAAGTTGTCGATGCAGGGCTGCGGCGCGACGTTTGACCTTCAACCCTCCGGGCAGAATGCCTTCGTTGCGGCAACCGGCATCGACGCAGTCTTGCATCACTTGCCAGATCTTCAGCAGGCCGGAGCGGGTCTCCGCTTCCGGGCGCCAGGCGCTTTCGTTGGTCAGCATCACCTGGCTGATGGACAGGCCGTAGGTGGTGCAATGACCGAGCAGATCCTTGGCGCTTTTGAACGGGAAGGTCAGGGGTGTGGCGTCTTCGACGATGCGGTCGGCACCGGCGGCGTCTTCATCGACCACAAAACCACCGCCGACCGAGTAGTACTCGCGGCTGCGGATCTGCAGGCCGGCAGCGTCGAAGGCACGAAAGATCATGCCGTTGGGGTGATAGGCCAACGGTTTGCGAATCATCGCCAGGTGTTCTTTCTCGTTGAACGCAATACTGTGTTCGCCGAGCAGGTTCAAGCGACCGTTGTCACGGATGTTTTGCAGACGAGCGGCGACGGTTTCGGTATTCACGGTGTCCGGGTGTTCACCTTCCAGGCCGAGCAACACAGCCTTGTCGCTGCCGTGCCCCTTGCCGGTAGCGCCGAGCGAGCCGTAGAGCTCGACTTTGACACAGTTGGTGGCTGCCAACAGCCCTTCACGGCGCAAACCTTCGGCGAACCGCGCGGCTGCGCGCATCGGACCGACGGTGTGGGAGCTGGAGGGGCCGATGCCAATCTTGAACAGGTCGAACACGCTTAACGACATGGTTGGGCTCCGGAGTCGCAGATGTCAGCAGCAAGCTACAAGCTGCAAGTAAGAGCCCGCAGGCTTTTAACTTGTAGCTTGAAGCTTAGAGCTTGCAGCTGCTTTAGGCGTAAAGCTCGATCGATGGGCAGGCGCAGATCAGGTTGCGATCGCCAAACACGTTGTCGACGCGACCGACCGGTGGCCAGTATTTGCCTTCGATCAACGATGCAACCGGGTAAACCGCTTGCTCACGGCTGTAAGGATGCGTCCACTCGCCGACGATTTCCGCCGCGGTGTGCGGAGCGTTCTTCAGCGGGTTGTCGTCCTTGTCCAGCGTGCCGTTTTCCACGGCGCGGATTTCTTCGCGGATGCGGATCATGGCGTCGCAGAAGCGATCCAGTTCTTCCTTGGATTCGCTTTCGGTCGGCTCGATCATCAGCGTGCCGGCAACCGGGAACGACATGGTCGGTGCGTGGAAGCCGAAATCGATCAGGCGCTTGGCGACGTCATCGACACTGATGCCGCTGCTGTCTTTCAGTGGACGCAGGTCGAGGATGCATTCGTGCGCCACCAAGCCGTTGCTGCCGGTGTACAGCACTGGGTAATGCTCTTCAAGGCGACGGGAAATGTAGTTGGCATTGAGGATCGCCAACTGCGAAGCGCGTTTGAGACCTGCGCCGCCCATCATTCGAATGTACATCCAGGTGATCGGCAGAATGCTCGCGCTGCCGAACGGTGCTGCGCAAACGGCGCCTTCCTTGCGTTCCATCTGGGCGTGGCCCGGCAGGAACGGCGTCAGGTGCGATTTCACGCCAATCGGGCCGACGCCCGGGCCGCCACCGCCGTGTGGAATGCAGAAGGTTTTGTGCAGGTTCAGGTGCGACACGTCGCCGCCGAACTTGCCCGGTGCGCAGAGGCCTACCATCGCGTTCATGTTGGCGCCGTCGATGTACACCTGGCCGCCGTTGTCATGAATGATGCCGCAGATTTCGCGGATGCCTTCTTCGAACACGCCATGGGTCGACGGGTAGGTGATCATCAACGCGGCGAGGTGCTCGCGGTGCTCGATGGCTTTGGCGCGCAGGTCTTCGATGTCGACGTTGCCGCGTGCATCGCAAGCGGTCACGACCACACGCATGCCAGCCATGTTGGCGGTGGCCGGGTTGGTGCCGTGGGCCGACGACGGGATCAGGCAGATGTCGCGGCGGTCTTCGCCACGGCTCTGGTGATAGGCGCGAATCGCCAGCAGACCGGCGTATTCACCTTGCGAACCGGCGTTCGGTTGCAGCGAGATCGAGTCGTAGCCAGTCGCGGCGCACAGCATCGCTTCCAGTTCGTCGGTCAGCTGCTGGTAGCCGGCGCTTTGCTCGGCCGGGGCGAATGGGTGCAGGGCACCGAATTCAGCCCAGGTCACCGGGATCATTTCGCTGGCAGCGTTGAGTTTCATGGTGCACGAACCCAGCGGGATCATGGTGCGGTCCAGTGCCAGGTCCTTGTCGGCCAGCTTGCGCAGGTAGCGCATCAGCTCGGTTTCCGAGTGATAACGGTTGAACACCGGGTGGCTGAGGATCGGCGACTGGCGAACCAGCTCAGCCGGGATTGCGCTTTTCACCGACGCGGCGAGGGCGGCGAAGTCTGGCAGGGCTTTGCCGTCAGCCAGCACGCTCCACAGGGTCTCGATGTCGGCCTGGGTGGTGGTTTCGTCGAGGGACAGGCCCAGACGCTGAGCATCGACCACGCGCAGGTTGATTCGCTGGGCGCGCGCCTGATCGTGCAGCTTGGCGGTGTTGGCGCCGGTGTTCAGGGTCAGGGTGTCGAAGAAAGCGGCTTGTTCGACGGTCAGGCCCAGTGCGCTCAAGCCTTTGGCCAGAATGGCGGTCAGGTGATGTACGCGGTTGGCGATCTGGGTCAGGCCTTTCGGACCGTGGTACACGGCGTACATGCTGGCGATGTTGGCCAGTAATACTTGGGCGGTGCAGATGTTGCTGGTGGCCTTCTCGCGACGGATGTGTTGCTCACGGGTCTGCATGGCCAGGCGCAGGGCCGGCTTGCCGAAACGGTCCACCGAGACACCGACCAGACGGCCCGGCATGTCGCGCTTGAACGCATCTTTGGTGGAGAAGTACGCCGCGTGCGGACCACCGAAGCCCAGCGGCACACCGAAACGTTGGGCGCTGCCGATGGCCACGTCGGCACCGAATTCACCCGGCGGCGTCAGCACGGTCAGGGCCAGCAGGTCAGCGGCCACGGCGACCAGAGCGTTGGCGGCGTGGAAGCGTTCGGTCAGTTCGCGGTAATCGAACACGTCACCGTTGCTGGCCGGGTATTGCAGCAGGGCGCCGAAGAACGGCGTCACGTCAGTCAGTTCGAGCTCGTCGCCGACCACAACGTCGATGCCCAACGGCTCGGCACGGGTGCGCAGCACGTCGAGGGTTTGCGGGTGGCAATGCACGGAGGCGAAGAAGGCGTGGCTGCCCTTGTTCTTGCTCAGGCGTTTGCAGAAGGTCATGGCTTCGGCAGCGGCGGTGGCTTCGTCGAGCAAGGAAGCGTTGGCAATCGGCAGGCCGGTCAGGTCGCTGATCAGGGTCTGGAAGTTCAGCAGCGCTTCGAGACGGCCCTGGGAGATTTCCGGCTGGTACGGGGTGTATGCGGTGTACCAGGCCGGGTTTTCCAGCAGGTTGCGCAGGATCGGCGACGGCGTGTGGGTGCCGTAGTAGCCCTGACCAATGAAGGTCTTGAACAGCTGGTTTTTATCGGCGATGGCTTTGATCGAAGCCAGGGCCTTGGCTTCGCTCAAACCGTCTTCCAGGCCCAGGACGCTGGTGCCTTTGATGCTGTCCGGGATCACGCTGGCGCTCAGGGCTTCCAGCGAGTCGAAGCCGAGGCTGTTGAGCATCGCTTGCTCGTCGCCGGCACGCGGGCCGATGTGACGGGCGATGAATTCGTTGGCGGTGGTCAGGCTTACAGAAACAGAAGGTACTTGGGTCATGTCAGCGCTCCTCAGGCTTCGGCGTTGGCTTTGATCAGACGGTCGTAGGCGTCCTGGTCCAGCATTTTGGCGACCGCCGAGGCGTCGCTTGGCTGGAAGCGGAAGAACCAGCCTTCGCCCAGCGGATCTTCGTTGACCAGTTCAGGGCTGCTGTCGAGTGCCGGGTTGACTTCCAGCACTTCACCGTCCAGTGGCATGTAGACGCCGCTGGCGGCTTTTACCGATTCCACGGTGGCGGCTTCAGCGCCTTTGTCGTAGGACTGCAGCTCAGGCAGTTGTACGAAAACTACGTCGCCCAAGGCGTTCTGTGCGAAAGCGGTGATGCCGACGGTAACGGTGCCGTCAGCTTCGGTGCGCAGCCATTCGTGATCTTCAGTAAAACGCAACTCGCTCATGGGAACTCCTAAGGGGGCCAGACTCGTCTGGTGGACGCTATTGAATGCTTGGGCAAAAAGCCCTGTTATGACGGACTACATAGCAAGAACGCGGCCAATGTTGATTTTGTCCTTATTAATCAATGTTTTATTGATTTTTTTGGGCGGGTGAAACGTGTGCGCTGTAGCGAAATCGATACGGGCAGGGGCAGGGAAGAAAGCCGAGGTGGATCAAAGCCTTGTACAGCCGTGATTGAAGAGGGGTGTAGCGATATCGTTCCGCTGTAGCGCTTTCAGTACGGGTGGGGGTCGTTTTTGAGCAGGATTTCCCGGCACAACACAAAACCTGTGGGAGCCAGCCTGCTGGCGATTGCGGTATTACAGGCGATAAAGATGTCGACTGACATGGCCCCATCGCCAGCAGGCTGGCTCCCACATCTATGGTTACCCCCTTTTCTGCAATACTGTTTTTGATGCCGTGTTTGGCTTGCTTTCATCTATCCGGCGTCTGAGTGGGGTTGTGGCCCCGCGCCTCGATGAGAATCGATGCCCGACGATCCTAATTAGTGGAA